>CAMGFF010000067.1 GCA_946055125.1 uncultured Prevotellaceae bacterium
CTTATCGTTGCGCTTGCGGCGAGAGCGCTTGGCAGTGGCATTATTGTTATTTTTGTCGTCATCGTCGCCACCGGTGGCAGTGGCAGCAGTGTCGTTACCGTCGCCGGCAGCGGTCTGCTTCTTGGGCTTGCGGCCGCGCTTGGTCTTGCCGGGCTCATTGGCCGGAACCTCAGCAGCGGCAGCCTCAGCAGCGGCAGGAGCCTCGGCAGCGGCATTGTCGGCAGGCTTATTCTCAGCCTGCTGCTTTTTCTCGGGCTGCTGCTTCTTAGCTTTGGGCTTCGGGCCGCGCTTCTTGGGCGCATTGGCCTGATTCTTAGCGCTGTCGATGGCTTGCTGGTCAAGGATTTGATACACCAGGTCGTCGAAAGAGTCGCTCTCACGGGTGCTGAGTCCCATAGCCCCGGCAATAGCCTGAAGCTCAGGTTGTGTTTTCGAATTTAATTCGGTGATAGTGTACATAAATTATCAATATGTGAGTTTCGTCGAGCCGCGTGAAGAAGCGGCATAGTCGCTATTTTTTCGTTGCCCAGTGTCACGTCTGTGCCACTTGCACAGCACACGCTGACACTTGCATGAAAAAAAGCTATTTTTTCCTTAGCTATTTGAAAAAATTGAATTAATTCCGGATTGATTTTCTTCTGTCGAGGGGCGGAGATGACCACCCACGAAGTGCACATAGCAATTGCATAGTTGCTGAAATGCTCGGCAAATATACTGCTTTTCTGTGAATAACGCAAAAATGAGCCAAGAAAATTCACATTTGAAGCTGATTTTGTGCAATTTTCCACATTTTTCAGCGCAAAATGTCACTTTTTGCCCCCTTTTGCGCCTCGTGAAAATATTTTCGGCACAAGGGCGCGTAATCGGCAATTTTGTCGTAATTTTGTGGCTATGAAACAGAATATAGCCAAAATACGCAATGGCCTGGCCGGGATTTATCCCAAGGAGGAAATCGACGCCATGGTGCGCATAATCTTTGAGCAGCTCATGGGCTACTCACAGGTCGATATGGTGCTGCGTGCCGAGAGCGAGGTGCCGCCATTCATCGCCGAGCGCATCACGGCTGTGGTGGAGCGGCTGCGCAAACGCGAGCCTATACAGTATGTACTCGACGACGCCTACTTCTATGGAATGCACCTTCACGTCACACGGGCCACACTAATTCCGCGGCCCGAAACGGAGCAGCTCATCGACCTCATCGTGGAGCAGAACACGGGCAGCGACCTGCGCGTGCTCGACGTGGGCACCGGCAGCGGCTGCATTGCCATTGCCCTGGCGAGGCACTTGCGCTTTGCACAGGTTGAGGCACTCGACGTGTCGGGCGAGGCACTTGCCGTGGCGCGGCGCAACGCCGCCGAGATGAAGGCAAAAGTGACCTTCACCGAGGCCGACATTCTCACCGCCGTGCCGCAGAATGAAGCATGGGATATAATCGTGAGCAATCCGCCCTACATAGCCATCTCGGAGCGCGAGGCGATAGACGACAATGTGCTGCGCTATGAGCCTCACTCGGCTCTCTTTGTGCCCGACGACGACCCGCTGCGCTTCTACCGCGCCATTGCACGCTATGCCCGGGTGGCTCTGCGCCCCGGCGGACGGCTCTACTTCGAAATAAACCCGCGCTTTGCCGATGCCACCACTGAGCTGCTGCGCAGCATGGAATTTGAGGCAGTGGAGCTTCACCTCGATTACACCGGCCGCCGCCGCTTCACCTCCTGCCGCAAAGCCGGCCATGAGCCATGAACTTATGGCAAAGACTCACCCCCAGGCTCATAGCCCAAAGAAAACAAGATTATGGAAAGGAAAGAGAAAAATATCACGCCCGAAAGGGCTCTGAGCCGCGCCGCCGCACTGTGCTCGCGCAGCGAACAGTGTGAGGCCGACATTCGCGCCAAGCTCACCGCCTGGGCCATCGCCCCCAATGATGCCAACGCCATTATCGGCCGCCTGGTGCACGAGGGCTACCTGAGCGAAAACCGCTATGCCCGCGCTTTCGTGCGCGACCGCTTCCGCTTCGCCGGCTGGGGACGCATAAAGATTGCTTACGCACTGCGCATGAAGCGCGTGGCCGAGGAGTGCATCACAAGTGCCCTCGATGAAATCGACGAGGAGGAATACCTCGCCGCCCTCACCACCGCACTGCGGGCCAAACTGCGCTCGGTGGCTCACCGCGACCCCATGCAGCAACGTGCCGCACTCTACCGCTTTGCCGCCTCCCGCGGCTACGAGAGCGACCTGATAGGCCGCGCCGTGTCGTCACTGCTTTGCAACAATGATGATTAGCCATGCTCAGCCTGTTTCGCCAAATATGCGACTTGCTTGTGCCACGCACCTGCCCGGTGTGTGGCAAGCAGCTTTCGGCTCACGAGCAATACCTGTGCACCCGCTGCCTCGCCGGCTTGCCGCTCACGCGCCTGCACCTGCACGACTTCAACGCCATGGAGCAGCTCTTTGCGGGCAAGACACCCATTGAGCGTGCCGCCGGCTGCTTCTGGTATGAGCGTGCCAACCGCTACTCGCAGATTCTCCAGAGCATTAAATACCGCAAGATGCCGGCTCTCGGAGAGTGGCTTGCAAGGCAATATGGCCGCGACCTCGCCGCAGCAGGCTTCTTCGAGGGGATCGACGCGGTGATTCCCATTCCCCTGCACAGCAGCAAGCTCGCCCGGCGCGGCTACAACCAGAGCCTCTACATCGCCCGCGGCCTCGCCTCGGCCGCCTCACTGCCGGTGCTCGACGTGGTGACGGCCGCCAAGCCCCACTCCTCACAGACGCGCAAGGGCAACTATGCCCGCTACCTCAACGTGCGCGGCATTTTCGCCATCGCCCACCCCGAGAAACTCGCCGGCAAGCACGTGCTCCTCGTCGACGACGTGGTGACTACCGGAGCCACCCTACTCTCCTGCGCCGAGATGCTCCACGCCCACGTCGACGGCATAAAAATTTCATTGGCCACCCTTGCCGTAGCCCGGCTCGGGTAGCCAACGAGAGAGTTTAACAATCAAAAAAATCTCCACTATTCACAGTGCAATAATTAACTACTACGATTCACAGTGTGTGTGCATGTGGTGATGGGGTCTTCATTTCCCACGCTGCAAAGTTACACCATCTCCCCCACCCCCGAAATACCTAAAAATGAGTATTTTGACACCGGCACTCGGTAAGCACCCGAAATCGGCAGGGCGGCACACCCGGTTTATTTCGGGAGGCTTACGAAAAAGCGGCAATGCCCGGGCAAGGGACATTGCCGCTATGAAAAATATAAGGAAGGAGTTGCTCTGTTACTGTATGCCAAGCTTTGCCTTCACCAGCGGAGTGGCGTCGACTGCGCCTGTACCATGGTAGACGATGGCGGGGATTGAGAGGTCGTAGATGAAAGTGAAGCCACCCTCAGCGCCCACGGCCTGAATTGCCTTCTGAATCTTGTCGCTGATTGGGGCAAGCAGGGTTTCCTGCTGCTTGGCGATTTCCTGCTGTGCCGTCTGCTGGAAGTTCTGAATCTTCTGCGAGTTCTCCTGAAGCTCGCGCATGCGGCTGTCCTTTATCGACTGGGGAGTGCTCTCGTCGAGAGCCTGGAACTCGGTGTACTTCTTGTTAAACTCCTCCTGGAGCTTCTTGAACTCGGCCTCATACTTCTCCGAAACGCTCTTGAGCGTGTTCTCGGCAGTCACTTTGTCGGGCATAAGGTTGAAAATCTCCTGAGTATTCACGGTTCCAAACTTGAGTGTCTGGGCAGCGATGCACATTGGCAATGCCAAGAATGCAGCTAAAATCAATTTCTTAATCATGATGTTTTGTTATGCTATTAAATTTTTGTTTTCACTTTTCGGGTGCAAATTTACAACTTTATTTTGAATATCCTAATTTTGCGAGCACTTCATTGCTAATATCTATCTTTGGTGATGCAAAAATTATGCTCTGCGACGATGCCCGGTCGAAAATCACCTGGTAGCCACGCTCCTCGCTCACTTTTTTCACGGCGTTGTAGATGTCGTCCTGAATGGGCTTAATGAGCGACTCACGCTTCTTGAAGAGCTCGCCCTGTGGGCCGAAGTACTTGTAGCGAAGCTCGGTCACCTCCTTCTCCTTTGCCATTATCTCCTCTTCCTTGCGCTTCTTCTGCTCGTCGGTGAGAAACACCATGTCGTTCTGGAAATTCTTGTAGAGCGTCTGCGCCTCCTTGGCAAGGTCGTCCACCTCCTTCTGCCACCGCTGCGACACCTGGTTGAGCTGCTCATTGGCCATCTCATAGGCCGGAATGTTCTTGAGCACATATTCCATATCGACAAGGGCAAACTTCTGCGCCATTGCTCCGAGAGTGCAAGCGAGCACTGCTATTGCTAAGAATAAAACACGTTTCATGACGGTATTGTTTTTAATCAATTTAAGTTAAAAAAATCAACTATATGACTGATAAAATCGCCAATGGTTTATTCACTCAAGGCGATTTCACGTTTATTAATTTTCGGGACGCTGATTAGAACTCCTGTCCGAGCACAAAGTGGAAGTGGCTTCCGCCCTTTGTGCCATACACCTTGTCGAAACCATAGGCCCAGTCGATACCCATCATTCCAATCATGGGGAGGAAGATGCGCACTCCGGCTCCCGCCGAGCGCTTTATGTTGAACGGCGCAAATTCCTTCACCGAGGTCCAGGCATTACCACCCTCGAGGAAGGCGAGGCCATAGATGGTGGTCGACGTCTGGAGCATGAATGGGAAGTGCAGCTCGAAGCAGAAGCGGGTGTAGGCGTAACCCTCCTTACCGTAGGGGGTGAAAGCTCCGTTGTCGTAGCCGCGCAGGGCTATTGTCTCGGTGGCGTAGGTGTAGCTGCCCGACATTCCGTCGCCGCCCACGTAGAAGGTCTCGAAAGGCGACTTGAGGTGCTTGTTGTAGCTGCCCAGCAGGCCGATGTCGGCGCGAGTCATGAGCACGAGCGTCCACTTGTCGTCGGGGCTGGTGAGCGGAGTGTAGGTCTTAGCGCGGAACTTGAGCTTCCAGTATTCAATCCAGCGGTAGAGCTGCTTCTTGGCATCGGTTGTTCCGGCGGCTACGAGGGCCTCCCAGTCCTTATTGCCGAAGAGCGAGGCCGGTGGGGTCATCTGCAGGCTCAGCGCGAAGGAGCTTCCGCGGCGGGTGTAGAGCGGGTTGTCGATACTGTTACGCGCCAGGGTCAGGCCCAGGGTGATTGAGTTCGACACGCCATTGTTCATGTAGTAGAGGTAGTCCCAGTTCTTGAGGTAATACCACTGGTAGCCCAGCTCGGCGGTGAATGTGAAGTAGTCATCGGGCCATGAGAGGCGCTTGCCGAATCCCACGGTCAGTCCGGCCATCTGCAAGAACTTGTTGGGGTCGTAGGCGTTCTCGTAGTAGTTGTTGTAGTTGTTGCCGTAGTAGTTGTTATAACCGTAATAGTTGCCGTAGTAGTAACCGCTGTTGAGGTAGTTATTGTTGTAGAAAGAGGAGTTTATGCCCGTCTGGCGCGAGTAGAAAGCCGACACCGAGAGCGAGTTGGGTCGCTTGCCGCCAAACCAGGGGTCGAGAAACGACACGCTGTAGGCCTGGTAGTATTTGGCGTTGGTCTGCGCCGAGATGGTGAACGTCTGTCCCTCGCCCTGTGGGATAATACCCTTGTAGGACGACGGGCGGAAGAGGTTCTTTATGGAGAAGTTGGTAAACTTTAGGCTGAGCTTGCCTATCACGCCCGTCTGTCCCCAGCCGGCCGAGAACTCGATCTGGTCGTTGGCCTTCGACTCGAGATTGAAGAGAATGTCCACCGTTCCGTTCTCCTCATTCGGCTCAGGGCGAATATCCATCTTCTCGGGGTCGAAGTGCCCGGTCTGGGCTATTTCGCGTGCCGAGCGCATGAGGGCGTCCTTATTGAAGAGCTCACCGGGGCGCACGCGCAGCTCGCGGCGCACCACCTTCTCATAGAGGCGGTCGTTGCCGTTGATGACCACCTTGTTGATGCGCGCCTGCGGGCCCTCGATGATGTGCATCTCCAGGTCGATAGAGTCGGCGCGGATGTTCTGCTCAATAGGCACGAGGTTGAAGAAGAGGTAGCCATTGTTCATGTAGAGGTTGGCCACGGCGTCGTCGTCCTCGGTGGTACGCTTGTTGAGCAGCTTCTGGTTATACACGTCGCCGGCCTTAATGCCGAGGATGTTGCTGAGCACGCTCGAGGGATATATGGTGTTGCCCACCCAGTCGATTTTAGAGATATAGTATTTCTGCCCCTCCTCGATTTTGAGGTGCACGTCGACCTTGTTGTGGCTGTAGTTCACCACGCTGTCGCTCACGATTTGCGCGTCGCGGTAGCCCAGCTCGTTATATTTGTCGATGATGAGCTGCTTGTCGGCCTCGTAGTCGTCGGTGACGAATTTTTTCTGGCTGAAGAGCTTCAGCAGGTCGCGCCCCTCATTGGTCTTCTTCATCACGCGCTTGAGCTTTCGGTCGCTGAGCACCTCATTACCCTCAATGTAGATGCGGTGCACCTTCACCTTGTCGTGCTTGTCGACCACAATATCCACTATCACCTCATTCTTCTTGCTGAGGTCCTCGCGCTGGTCCACGCGCACGGTGGCATTCTTGAATCCCTTACCGTCGTAGTATTTCTCGATAATCTGGCGGGCGCGGTTGGCGATGTTAGGGGTAATCTGGTTTCCCTTGGTGAGGCCCAGGCGCAGCTGTATGTCCTCGCGCTCGCCCTTTTTCATGCCCTTGTAGTTGATTTCGGAGATACGAGGCTGCTGCCTAAGCTCTATTTCGAGCCAAGCCTTGTTGCCGCATATTTTCTCCACCTTGATTTTCACCGAGGAGAAGAGCTGCTGCCGCCAGAATCGCTTGGCAGCCATCTTAATCTCATCGCCGGGGATTTCCACTTTCTGCCCTAAGGCGAGGCCCGAGTAGCCAATTATGATGTTGTCCTCGTAGTTGTCGACGCCGGTCACCTTTATGCCGGCGATTTCATATTTCTGAGGCATTCCCGAGAAGATAACTTTCGGGTTGTAGATAGTGTCGTTGGTCACCTGGGCGGTGGCAGCCGAGGCCATTGCTATGAGTGCGGCTATCATTGAGAGGAGCTTCAATCTCATCGTGAAAAAGAATTGTTGATTTTGTATATATATCGTTGGAAGTAGTGTGATTGTTGTGTGTGGGCGTTGTGGCGCGAGCCTATTTCTCGCTTTCCACCTGCTCGCTGGTCTTGCCGAATCGCCGCTCGCGCTGCTGGTAGTCGATAATGGCGCGGCAGAAGTCGTCCTTGGAGAAGTCGGGCCAGTAGATGTCGGTGAAATAGAGCTCGGAGTAGGCAATTTGCCAAAGCAGGAAGTTGCTTATGCGCAGGTCGCCGGCGGTGCGTATTAGCAGGTCGGGGTCGGGGATATCGCGCGTGGTGAGGCTGTTGCTGAAGAGGTTGTCGTCGATGTCGTCGATGTCAATCTCGCCGCTCTTCACCCTGCGGGCAATGCTCTTCACGCCCTCGAGTATCTCCCACTTCGAGGAGTAGCTCAGGGCGAGGTTGAGGGTGAGTCCGCAGCAGTGCGAGGTGTCGTCCATGCACTTCTGCAGGCGTGTGCGGGCAAACTCGGGCATACGCTCGATGTCGCCAATCATCGTGAGGCGCACGTTGTTCTTTATCAGGTCGGGTGTTTCGCGCTCAATAGCCACCACAATGAGGTTCATGAGAGCGTCGACCTCATCCTTAGGGCGGTTCCAGTTCTCGGTGGAGAAAGTGTAGAGCGTGAGGAAACCCACGCCCACCTCCGAGGCAATCTCAGTGATTTTTCGCACGGTGTTCACCCCCTCCACGTGTCCTTGCGAGCGAGGGAGGCTGCGCTGCTTTGCCCAGCGTCCGTTGCCGTCCATAATCACCGCCACGTGGCGGGGGAGGCGCTGCTTGTCAATTTGTTCAATCAGTGACGACATAATAATATATCGGTATCATTTTTTTGTTCATTCCACATAGTGACACACGCGGCAACGCTTGCCAAACTCCCACGTCACGCTCACCTGTATCAGCGAATACCAGTCGGTGTTCTTGGCAAATGAGCTTTTCAGGCCGTTGAGGTCGCTGAGGCCGTCGATTTTGTCACCGAAACACTTGCGCATGGTGAACTCGGCCCCCATGTTCAGGCGTTCCTTGATTTTATATTTCACTCCCACCCCCATGGGCAGGTTCACGGCAAAGGCCGAGCTTCCGCTGCACGATGCCATGGTGCCTCCGAGGCCCAGGGTGAGGTAGGGCGTGAGGCGCTTGAGGTTCTTGTATTTCGAGCCAATGCCGAAATTGAAGAAGTTGAACTCCACCTGTGCGCCCAGGTCGATGAGGGTGGAGCTGAAGCTATAAGTGTTGCCGCCGGCAAAGGCAGCCTTCTCATTCTTCGAGTCGCCGCTTATGGTGGCCACGTTGAGGCTTCCCTTGAAGGCCCAGCGGTAGTCCTTGAGGAAGCGGAACACGCCGCCGCCGCTCACTCCCGGGTTGCGCAGGAAGTTGCCCCGGTTCACGTCGCCAAGGTAGCCTGTGGTGCCCAGTGCCGCTCCTATCTCAAAGCGGTAGTCCTGCGCCATGGCATTGATTGCTATGGCGGCAAGCATGGCTATTATGGCAATGGCGCGTCGCATGATGGGCTGGCTTAATATAGCGGCTTGAAGGTGAGGCGGTTGATCACGCCGCGCCACACGTTGTTGCCAAGCGAGCCGGTGGCGGTGATGCCTCCAAACACATAGATGTAGGGGCACTCCCACTCCGTGACCTCACCGGTGGCACGCGAGGCGGGAGCTCCGGTGAGCGCCGAGCACCACACGGGCAGCTTCGGGCCGGGCAGCCAGGTCCACACCTCCTGAGCCGAGCGGGAGTCGGTGCTGAGGGTTGAGGAGAACACCACGCCGTCGGCGCTGTGCACTTTTTCTATGTAGTCGGGGAGCTGGAGCAGCGAGTCGCCACGGTTCCAGTTCACGCCATTGTCGCGCGAGATGTAGAGGGTGTTGTCGGGGGTTCCGTCGGGCAGCGTTCCGCCGAGGGCCACGAGAGTGGGATATTCATTCACCTTCCAGTTGCTTTCCACATTGAAAGTGGTGTAGTGCACCATCACCATGCCCGAGTGGGGCGGGATTGGGAACTCGCTTATCTTGGCCCAGCGCGAGCCGTCGAAGCCCCAGGTGTCGCCGGTCATGCGGCCCGAGGCGTCGACACCGCCGGTCACTATTCCCACCGGTGCGATGTTCCACTGCGAGCCAATCATCACCATGTCGCTGGTTCCGGTCACGGGGAAAGTGGAGCTCACCGGAGCTTCGGCGCCCTCAATGGCGGGAAAAGCCACATGGGTGAGCACGCCATTCACCTCGGCCACGCCCAGCGCAGTGCCGGCATAACCGCCGGTGATCACCTTCCAGGCCGTGCCGCAGGGCTGCCAGGCAATGAGGTCGTGGCTGGAGTATAGGTTACCCTCGGTGTCGAGGATATAAGCGGCATCGTCGGTGGCAGTGAGCGAGCGTACGTCGGGGGTGAAGCCGAGAGCGAGCTCCTGCTTGGTCC
>CAMGFF010000068.1 GCA_946055125.1 uncultured Prevotellaceae bacterium
GCCTCACAGGCAGCCTTGAGGCATCAATATCCCGTGTAGCTGTGAGGTGTGATAGCCTTCAGCTCGGCCTTCACGGCATCGCTCACCTTTAGGGTGTCGATAAACTCGGCAATGCTGCGGGCATCGACCACGCTGTTGGTGCGGGTGAGGGCCTTGAGCGTCTCATAGGGCTTCTCATATCCCTCACGGCGCAGGATGGTCTGAATGGCTTCGGCCACCACGTTCCACATGCTGTCGAGGTCGGCGTTGATTGCCTCCTCGTTGAGGATAAGCTTGTTGAGCCCCTTGAGGGTGCTGTGGAGAGCGATGAGAGTGTGACCCAGAGGCACGCCCACGTTGCGCAGCACGGTGGAGTCGGTGAGGTCGCGCTGCAGTCGCGACACGGGCAGCTTCATGGCCAGGTGGGCAAAGATGGCATTTGCGATGCCCAGGTTGCCCTCCGAGTTCTCGAAGTCGATGGGGTTCACCTTGTGGGGCATAGCCGATGAGCCCACCTCTCCGGCCTTTATCTTCTGCTTGAAGTAGTTCATCGAGATATATTGCCAGATGTCGCGGTCGAGGTCGATAAGCACGGTGTTGATGCGCTTGAGCGCGTCGAAGAGTGCGCCGAGGTTGTCGTAGTTTGAGATTTGCGTGGTCCACTGCTCGCGCTCAATTCCCAGCTTGTCGTGCAAGAAGGCATTTCCAAAGCTGCGCCAGTCGATGTGGGGGAATGCGATGAGGTGGGCATTGAAATTGCCGGTGGCGCCGCCAAACTTGCCGCTCACCGGCACCGCCTTGAGCAGCTTCACCTGCTCGGCGAGGCGGTAGGCAAACACGCGAATCTCCTTGCCCAGGCGCGTGGGCGAGGCGGGCTGTCCGTGGGTCTTGGCAAGCATGGGAATGTCCTGCCACTCATCGGCATATCGGCCGAGCAGGTCGATCACCTGCTGCAGCAGAGGCAAGTACACCTCATTGATTGAGTCCTTCACGGCCATTGGCACCGAAGTGTTGTTGATGTCCTGCGAGGTGAGGCCAAAGTGGATAAACTCCTTCCACTGCTCCAGGCCCAGGCGGTCGAAGTTCTCCTTCAGGAAGTACTCCACAGCCTTCACATCGTGATTTGTAACGCTCTCTATCTCCTTGATGCGCTCGGCATCGGCGATGCCGAAATTCACATAAATATCACGCAGCGAAGCCAGCACAGCCTTGTCGATGCCGGCAAGCTGCGGCAAAGGTATCTCGCAAAGCGCAATGAAATATTCCACTTCCACCTTCACGCGGTAGCGAATAAGTGCAAACTCCGAGTAGTAGCCATCGAGAGCCTCTGCCTTGCTCCTATATCGGCCGTCGATTGGCGAAACTGCGGTTAATGGGCATAATTTCATAATCCTTCAAATATTGTTTAAGTCCGTATATAATCCTAAGCTTCAAACTAAAATTATCATCATCCTCATCTCAGCGTGCCACCACCATGCAATGTGGCAGCCTCGTGGTATATACCTAAAAAATTTACAATCCTCTTCATCGGCAACTTCACCGAGCCACCCACACACTGAGGGGTAAGCCCTGCCGTAGTCCTGATTTTTGATCTATATATGCTTTTACAGCTGCAAAATTACAACCTACACTCGACATTTACAACATTTTCACCCACTTATTCCACCAAAACCCGAAAAAAATGTCGCACAAGTCAGATAGTGAAGTTGTAAGAAAGCATCATAATTAAAGAGGCCGAAGCAAGTTTTTAGTGCGAGGTAAACAAAGTGATAAAAATAGCCTCCCGGAGAGAAAGGCCGGGAGGCGTGCATAATCGCGTGTCTCCGACACGCTGTTGCTTCTTTTTGGGGCTAACCATAATCGCGTGCCGCCGGCACGCTGCCCTGCTCCGCCGGCGACAGAGCACCCCCCGGTTTATTTGGGATGCTTACTTTAAGTGGTATAGAAATTGTGTACGGTTATTGAACTGACACTTTAGTGGAATAGTGGTTTTGTGCGGTGTAGAGCTTCACCACATAGATGCCTTTGCTTAAAGGGATGTAGGCATGGTCGCAGGCATTGTTGAGATTTTTTATCAGCATGCCGGTAATGTCGTAAACATCGAAAGAAAATCTACCGTTGAACTTAATGTCGATTCCATTGGTAGATGGGGCAATTTTGTAACTGATGTCGGTGGCATTATATGGCGAATGTGTGGATATTTTATCCCCGCGCCTTAGCACGGGGTATTCTCCTTCAGTGATAGTCCACACGCTGTCCATATCCCACGACAGGTTGTCGCGGTAGAAATCGACAGTGCGAAAATTAGAGTCGGGTATTGTGCTGATTATTCCATTAGGAATCTTAACGCCTACACCTCCATCGCCGGCATAGGTGAGCTTAAGCTCCTCGCGCACATATAGCTTTTCCAGATGCTCAATGTAAGCCGGATTTGAAAGACGGCGGCAGTAGAAAAAATTGGGGGTGTGAGCGGTGATTTCATTGGCGAGGCAAAGCACTTCGCTCATGCGCACAGAGTGGTTTTCCTGTGTGATTGCGAGGATGCCGGCGGCATTTCCAGCGTTGTTATTCATTTGATTAGAAGAAACCTTTCCAGTGAAGTAAACGCGCTGCAGGTCAAGCTTTGCCACGCTCGCGCCTTCGTTGGAGTGGATGAGGCCAACAATGCCACCGGCACACGAGGGGTTGTTAATCAGGTTGGTGCTCAGGCTTGTGGCTTTCACGGTGGCATTGACGTAGCAGTCGTAGATACGGTTGTAGTCGGTATGGTTAGGGTCTCGGGCCACGCGCCCAACAATACCTCCAGCTTCGGTAGTCGACTCTATGTAGCCTGTTACCGAAACGCCTTGAATTGTGCTTGCGCCAATCATGGCACCGGTAACACCGCCGGTTGGAGCAGCACCTTTAAAGTTCACGTCTATCAGGTCGATATTTTTCAACGTTCCGTTATCCATACGGCCAAAAAATCCTTTGAAAGCAGTGCCGGTGGTGTTAGTCAGGCCCTTGATGCTGTGACCACGACCATCGAATATACCACGAAAGCGGGCGGGGTCGGCATCGGTTGCGCTAGAGGCTCCGATAGGAATCCATTCGGTACCTTCGGGAATTTCAATGTCGCAGGTAAGGTAGAAGTTTCCATTCATGTCGGCTCTTACGAGGCGGTCGATGTCATCGAGGGAGCAGATAGCGATAGGTGTCTTCAGGGCAGGGTCTTCGGGGTTCTGAGTATCCATTAGCGAGCCTCGGTCGCCTTGTTGCTGCATCCAAGCCTCAAGAGCCTCACGCATAGTGGAAATACGGTCGGCGTGTTCAGGAAGTTCGGCTATGTTATTGAGTTCCCAGGGGTCTTCTTGCAGATCGTAAAGTTCAATGGCCGGGCGTGTGAGATATCCATTGACAAGACGCAAAGCATCGGCATCGCTTTTGGCAGTTTCGAGCCAAGACTTCCACATGGAGCTGCCAGGCTTGGTCATATATTTGCAGTGGTAGTCTACTTCGGGAGTGAGGTTTACTATGAGCTTGTAGCGCTTGTCTTGAATGCTTCGAATAGGATAAGCATTACCTTCGGGGTTATTGTTGTGAATGCCGTAGGCCCACTGGCGGTGGTCGGTTTTATTGCCGCGCAGCACATCGAGGCAACTAAAACCATCGAGGCCATCGACCGGATTGCCACCGGCCACGTCAATCAACGTGGGGAGAATATCCTCATACTGAACCAGAGCGTCGCACACAGATCCGGCTTGAATCAACTTTGGATATCGTGCAATGAAAGCACTGTTGGTTCCATAGCGGTAGAGAGTCCATTTGCCGTAAGGCATTTGTGGACCTTGTTCAGCCAGGAATATTACGAGAGTGTTGTCGAGTTGGCCTGTTTCTTTTAATGCATCATATACCATCCCGACCTCATTGTCTAACAAACGAATTTCGGCCAAATAATTGCAGAATTCTTTTCGTGTTTGTGCGTTGTCGACACAATTGGGGGGAAGCACTACATTTGCGGGGTTGAACTCGGAGGCATTTCCAGCGTCCCAGGGCATATGGGAGTTGATGCTGCACACATATAGGCAGAAAGGCTCATTAGTGTTTCGCTGAATGAAAGACTTGATGCCATTGGTGGTGGAAACTGCAGGTTTCGACTTCACGCAATCGACCTCAAAGCCATCAACGACTTCGAATGGATATACGGCTTGTTGCCCTGAAGGGTGATTCTTGCCGGTGCGACCCACGCGGTAGCCAAGATCTGACATATAGTGAGCTACGCTTTTCACGTTGCTGTAGGTTGCCTTGTGGTTTTGATAGGAGCCGTGGCGAGCCGGGTAAAGGCCTGTGTAGAGCGAGGCACGAATAGGCACGCTCATTGCTATTGAGGCATAGTTGTTGGTCATGCGAATTCCCTCGTTGGCCAGACGATCGATGTTAGGTGTAGCAAGGTTTTGACCTCCATAGCATCCAATCTCGTTTGTCCCCATATCGTCGGCTACAATTACCACGATGTTTGGTTGTTCTGTTTCTTGTTGCTGAGCAACAGCCGGAATCGCCACTAACGACGAAAGCAGAGCCGGTAAACAATGATTTGTCTTTATAATCATAGTGATATTAGTTTATAGTTGTAAACAAGATATGCTCCTCAATACGCTTTATGTAGATTTGTAAAGAGGAGCATATCTGTGAGTAGTTATAGTTTAAGCTTAAAAATACTTGGGATGAAATACAAATTGAAAGATTAAGCTATATTTGCTGTGTGGGTTTCTTTGTTGTTACTTGAGGATTTTCTTGCCGTTGACGATGTAGAGGCCGGGCTGGGTCATGTCCTTCACTTCTATGCCCATGATGTTGTAGATTTTGCCGTCGGCAACGCGCTCGGGGGTGGCGATTGTTTCCTCAACGCCTACGTTGCTGTCGGGGCCGAGGTATTCCACCTTAAACTGGTCGACCGAGAACCATGCACCGCCGGGAGCGCCAGTCACCTTAGCACCGATGTTGAGGCTGCCGTCGGAGATTGTGACGTTGATGGGCTGGGCAACCTGGTAGTAGCCGTTTGCCACGGCGTTGCTAAACTGCCAAATGTGCTGAGGGATATACTTTCCACTGCCAATGCTTAGGCCAAACATATTTTTGATTTGCGTGTCCTGGGCGTCGTCGAAGATAGAGGGGATTGGGGTTTCCTGGTCGTTGGCGAACAAAGTGGCGTAGTTGGGTATGTCACCAGCCAGATACTGCTGATAGAGAGTAGGGCCATTGGCGACTATCTTGGGGCCATCGACGGGGCTGTAGAATCCCTGTGCCGAGATGCGGTATTTGCCGTTTGGCATATCAGTCACAGTCTGCTCGATTGAGAAATCGCCGAGAGCCCACGCCTCAAGCACCCAGTTTTGGCGGATAAAAGTAACGCCATCGATACCGCCGTTGCCACCAAAGCCATTGCAGTCTTTGCGCGACTTATGCCAGGCACTGAGGCGCTCATCGGCCCTGTTGCTGAAAGTGGCGCCGGGAACGAGCCAGGTTAGGTTCACGGGATTCTCGGGGCTTGCCTGAGAGATGAGGTAATTGAGACGCTCTTCCTTGCTGACAAACTGCCACTCGGTGCCCTGAGTGGCGCGGTCGCTGATGTGACCGGCGGCATTGATGCCGAGGGTGTGAAGCACGCCGTCTTCGGTGGCGGTGAGCTTATAGACGTAGGCATCGCCGGCTTCAACCGGAGTAGCCGTCCAGGTGACAGCGGATCGGGGTGTGTCCATCCACAGGCCGTTGGCCACGAGGGAGTGGTTATTGCCGAATTTGGGGTTGATGATGAAAGTGAGGGCCTCGGCCTGAGGGATAAGCTCGAAATCGAGGCCAACGTAGCCCACATTGGCGTGAGAGGTCCAGTAGTCGGGGTTGCAGTCGTTGTCCTGGAGCCATTTCCCGGTAGAGCTGTTGTAGAGGTAGAAATCGCCACCGGCAAAGTCGTCGGCACCCACGTTAGTGCCAACAAAGGGCGACTCAACAGCCGAAGCCCACTGTGAGGCTGCGAGCATAATAGCAGATAAAGTCAAAGCATACTTTCTCATGATAAATAATAATTTTGGTTTTTTGTTGATAAAAAAATTGGTTTATTGCGAGCAAAGTTAACTTTTATTGGCGATATGGAGAGGGTAAAATTGTGCAGATAAGGTGGTGTTTTGTGCAAAATAGGGTAGAAATGTGTTTTTTTTTAGATATTAGATAGCAGATATTAGATATTAGATAGCAGGGGGTAGAGATTAGATAGTAGATAGCAGATATTAGATATTGGGGGTTAGAAGGTGAGGGAGAGGCGGAGGTTGAGCTGGCGGCGGGTGAGGTAGTTGGGGACGGCATACTGGATTTCGTTGACGTCGGTGACCCAGTAGTAGCTGCTCACATTGGAGATGTCGAAGAGGTTGAAGCAGTCGAGGCCAATCCACACGCTCTTGAAGTGTCGGAGGAAATTGGAGGGCTTCTCATTTCCGCCCACGAGCTGATAGGAGATTCCGGCATCGACGCGCTTGTAGGCCGGGGTGCGGAAGTAGGACACATCGCGTGTGTTGCGTGGCGAAGTGGTGGGGAGGCCGTCGGAGAAAATAGCCTTTAGGCTGAATTTAGCCTTTGGGAACTTGGGGAAATAGTCGGTGAAGAAGAGTGCCACGCTGTAACGCTGGTCGGTGGGCCTTGGCACTTTCACGCCATTGAGGTCTTCCTGCGTCTTCATGAGCGAGAAGCTGAGCCAGGAGTCGGTGCCCTCGACAAACTGGCCGAAGAACTTGAAGTCGATGCCCGACACATAGCCCTTTGAGCTGTTCACGCCCGAATACACCATCTTTAGGTTGTCGATTTCGTAGGGGATAAGGTTGGAGAGGTTTTTGTAGTAGAGCTCGGCGGTGAGCTTGAATGGGCGGTTGAGGGAGCGGAAAGTGTAGTCGCCGCCGAGGATAAAGTGGAGGCTGCGCTGCGACTTGATGTCGGAGTTTAGCACCACATAGGTGTTACCCAGGTCGTCGGTCACCTCCTTGCGGTATTCCTTGTAGAAAGGAGCCTGGTAGTAGAGGCCGGTGGCGAAACGCAGGGCAAACTTCTCGTTGCGCTTAGGCACGAAGCCGAGGCTTGCGCGTGGGCTTAGGATAAACTCCTTGTTGAAGTCCCAGTAGCTCATGCGCACGCCGGCGTTGACGGTGAGCATACCGGCCGAGGTGAAGAGCTTGTAGCTGTCGAGAGCGAAAGCCGAGAACCGGTTGCTGCTCATGTCGTGCTTAGAGGTGAGGTTGTAGATCATGTTCACGCCGGTGCCGGTGTGAGGCAGGGAGTAGCCTGCCGAGTCGCGCTGCTCCCACTCGCGGGTGCGGTCGTAGATAGCCTCGTGCTTGAAGTTGATGCCGTAGGAGAAATTATTGTTTCGCATTGCGGTGTTGCCATTGAGCGCAAACGAGAACACGCTTGCCTTGAGGCGGTTGCGGGCGTGCTCGTGATACTTTCCCACACCCAGCTCGCCGCCCACGCTCTCGCCCTCATTGCCGCCACTGGTCCCGGCCTCGTCGAGCCAGTACTCGCCGTGAATGTCATATCCCACCAGCTCGTTGGTGAGGTAGCCCGAGGCGAGGAGCGTGAAACTGGAGCTGCGTGAGTGGAGGTAGGAGAGCGATAGAGCGCCGAAGTAGGTTTCAAACTTATCCTTCTCCATACCGTCGAAATAGACCTTGAACTGCTTGGCATTGGTGGAGGTTCCGAAGCTCGTCTGGCGCGACTCGGGGGTGAAGCGGTAGTTGTTGATGGCTATGTTGCCGAGGAATGAGGCCTTCCAGCGGCTGCTTAGAGAGAAATTTAGGCTGGTCTGGTAGTCGAAGTATTGCGGGTCGTACTCGCCCTTGGTCTCGAGCGAGCCGAGGAGCGAGGAATTGCGCTTGTAGCGGAAGCCGTGAATCTGCGAGAACCGCTTCGTGCCCTGGCCAAACGACACACTGCCACCCAGGAGGCTCATCGACACAGCGCCCTCGAGCGACTCGGGAGCGCGGTAGGAGATGTCGAGCACCGACGACATGCGGTCGCCATACTCGGCGCTGAAACCGCCGGTGGAGAAATTCACGCTGCCCACCAGGTCGGGGTTGATGATGCTGAGGCCCTCCTGCTGGCCAGAGCTGATGAGCTGTGGGCGGTAGATTTCTATTCCGTTGATATACACACTGTTCTCGTCGTAGCTTCCGCCGCGCACCATGTATTGCGAGCTCATCTCATTCTTCGAGCTCACGCCCGCCATGGTGGTGATAACGGCCTCCACGCCACCACCGGCAGCGTCGGGGGTGAGGTTGATTTTCGCGATGTCGATACCCTGCATCTGGTTGGTCTGCTTCTTGAATTCTGTTACCTCGAGGTCGCGCAGCTGCTCGGTCTTGGCATAAAGGCGGGCATTGAGTGTCATTTCGCCCTTAGGGTTGATGAGGCGGCGACGCACGTCGCTGTAGCCTATGCAGGAGAAAATGACCATGACCGTGTCGCGCTGCGGGACGGAGAGGGAGTAGAGGCCCTTGGTGTCGGAGTTGGTGCCAATGGCTGTGCCCTCGATGCGCACCGAGGCAAACTCGATGGGGCTGTCGTTCTCGTCGCTCACCTTTCCGCTGAGCTTCACCTGGGCCGAAATGGCGAGCGAAGAAAGCAGGAGGAGCGAGGAGAGGAATATGCGAAAAATGAGAGGATAATTCATTGTGAAAAAAAGTGCTGATACCCTTAAATAACGGCAAAACGTGGCGGTTTATTGCTTTGAGAAAGAATCGGAGAAGAGAGTGCGGTTGATAATGGAGCGGCCCAGGGTGAGCTCGTCGGTGTATTCAATCTCATTGCCCACGCTCACGCCGCGGGCGAGCATGGTGATTTTCACGTCGGGGAATGGAGCGAGGCGGCGGAAGATGTAGAAATTGGTGGTGTCGCCCTCCATGGTGGCGCTGAGCGCGAGAATCACCTCCTTCACGCCACCGGCAGCCACGCGGCTCACGAGGCTGTCGATCTCGATGTCCTGCGGGCCCACGCCGTCCATGGGGGCGATAAGGCCGCCCAGCACGTGATACACGCCCGAGTGCTGGTGAGTGTTCTCGATGCTCATCACATCCTTCACATTCTCCACCACGCAGATTGTGGACTTGTCGCGCAGGGGATTGGAGCAAATGGGGCACACCTCGTGCTCGGAGATGTTGTGGCACTCGGCGCAGTAGCGAATTTCCTTGCGGAGCCTGATGATGGCCTCGCCAAACTGTGTTGCCACCTCCTCATTCTGGCGCAGCAAGTAGAGCACCAAGCGCAGGGCCGTCTTGCGGCCTATGCCGGGCAGCTTGGCAAACTCATTGACGGCCGCCTCGAGCAGGCCCGATTCAAATTCTTTCTCCATGTTTCTTGAGTGTGATTTTGGAAAACCGAGTGCAAAGATAAGGAAAAAATGCTTGCTGAGCTAAGAAAAGGCTGCGATTTTTGGTGAGGAGAGGCAAAAAAGAAACTCGGCTAAAGTTATTTATATCCAACATTTTGTTTCAATT
>CAMGFF010000069.1 GCA_946055125.1 uncultured Prevotellaceae bacterium
TCACGCGGCGGCCTTGCGGCAGGGTAGCGTCGATGCTCGCCGTCTGCTTCTCGGCGATGGTCACATGGCGCGTCACCGTGGCGCAGCCGGGCTTCGACAGCACCACGTCGTATTCGCCCTCGAGCAGGTGCTCAATCGTCATCGGCGTTTTGCCATAGCTCTTGCCGCCTATAGTCACATCAGCGTCAAATGGCGTGCTGGTCACATCGAGCGTGCCATAGATGGGCGTGGGCTTCAGCTCCAGCGTCTGCGGCACATTCGCCGTCACCTCCACCTGCCGCTTTACCGGCTTGTGGTGCGCCAGTGTTGCCTCTATGTCGTAGATTCCCTCGCCAAGCTCCTGCACCACGTTGCCGGTGCCGGCCACCGCTCCATTTATGCTTATCTGCGCCCCCGGAAGCGAGTTGATGGTGATGGCCGAGAAATTCGCCGTCATTTCCACCGCAAGCTCCGCCGTCGCGCCGTCTGTCACGGTCACGGTGCGCACTGTGGGCGAGTATTTGTCGAGCAAGAACCTGAAGCTGTAGTCACCGCTCTTCAGCTCGCCGGTGGTGAATGGGGTGACATATTCCCCCATGCTGCCGTCAATCGTAACCCTCGCTCCTGCCGGCGTGGAGGTGACGTGCACCTTGCCAAATGCCGGACTCAGCACGAAATTCTCACTTATCTTGGCCTGTTCGAGCACCGCTATGCCGCTCTTGCTGTGATACATGTTCTTGCGTATGGAGTAGGCGTAGGTGCCATAGGGATATTTCTTCGTGAACGGTGTGGTTCCTACGTATTGCAGCTCCTCGCCCTCGGGCGAGATATACACCTCAGCCCCGCTTGGCTCCGAGGTCACCGCCATCCAACCGGTCTTCACCCGGTCCTCATCGTCGAGCTCTATCGTCCCTCGGCTCACCTCAAGCACCAAGCGGTAGCTCGTGCTCGACCTGAGGCGCGCCTGCGGAAACCAGTAGTAGCCATCGCGCGTGTTGGCATCGTCAATAAATTGCCCATACCGCGGGTGCGCAATCTTGAGCTTCGCGCTCTTCACCGGCAGATACAGCCATATCTCGCCCATCTCCTACTTATAGACAACCTTCTCGGGCGCACCCATGGCTCCGATGTCGAAGTTAAAGCCATCGTAGGTGGTGATTATCTTCACAATCGGGCAGTTCTTGCCCGTCTTAGGGTCGATGATGGGGTTAAGAAGCCGCGCATCGAGGTCGTTAAGCTCGCTGAAGCTCTTCACGCGCAAGTCGGCACGCGCGGCAGCGATGCCAATCAATGCACTAAGCACAAAGCACACAAGGTATCTCATTCGCATCATAGTCTTTTCAGAATTTTTCACAAAAATACAAAACATTCATTCACATTCCAAAGAAATTTCGTGCAAATCTACTCCATTCTCCCACTCTTTCCTCCACAAAACATCATTTCCCCCGGCTTTTCTTTGCAATTTTCCTCCTTTCTCCGTAACTTTGTTGAGAAGCATCAAAGTGCGTTTTTTTATGATTCTCAATGTGATTGATATTGTCGAGGGCACGGCAGTCGATGGACCGGGGCTGCGCACCTCAATCTACTTCGCGGGCTGTGAGCACCACTGCCCCGGCTGCCACAACCCTCAGTCGTGGAATCCGGCAGCCGGACACGGCATGAGTGTCGATGAGCTGCTGCAGGTGGTGCGCGATAATGATTTCAACGTAACTTTCTCGGGTGGCGACCCATTCTTCCAGGCCCGGGGGGTTGCCGAGCTTGCACGGCGCATTCGCTCCGAGCTTGGCCTCACCGTGTGGTGTTACACCGGCTACCGCTGGGAGGAAGCCGTGGGCCAGGAGCGGTTCATGCCGCTGCTTCGCAATATCGATGTGCTTGTTGACGGCCGCTTCGAGCTTGCCCGGCGCGATGTGTCGCTGCGCTTCCGTGGCAGTGCCAACCAGCGCATTATCGCCGTACAGGAGTCGCTGCGCCGTGGCGAGCCGGTTCTCTGGGGTGTCAGCCCTGAATGAGATTGAGCAGCAGCCGCGATTTCTGCTCGGTCTCAATCCATTCTTGCTCGGCAATGGAGTCGACGGTGAGTCCGCCTCCGGCATAGAGGCAATAGTTTTCCTTGTCGAATTCGAGCGAGCGCAGGTTCACGAAGTAGTTGAAGTTGCCACGGAAATCAATCGGCCCTATGTAGCCGCCATAGTAGCGGCGATGGTGCTTCTCGGTGGCCTCGATGAGGCCGATGGCTGCCTTGGTGGGCAGTCCGGCAAGCGCCGGTGTGGGGTGCAGCATGTTCTGCATCTTGTCCACCTGCGACATATTGCTCACCTCGCCGGTGAACTCGGTGCACAGGTGCTCCACATTGCCAGCCACACGCGAGTGGGTCTCGCTTGTGCTGTGCTTTATCCCCAGGCGGTTGAGCAGCTCCTCGATGTAGTCGGCCACCATGCGCTGCTCCTCTATTTCCTTCTCGCCCCACGCTCCGGCTGTTCCGGCAGGGCGCGTTCCGGCAAGCGCCATGGTGTGAATTTGCCGCCCCGTGTAAGATAGATACCGCTCGGGCGAGGCTCCTATCCACATTCCGGTCACTTCGGTATTGAAAATAAACACAAAAGCATTGGGGTTGCCGGCCTCAAGTGCGGCAAAGACGCTCGCCCAGTCGGTGTCGCCACACTTCCCGCAGATGGTGCGCGAGAGCACCACCTTGTGCAGCTCGCCACGGCGCATGCGCTCTATGAGCGAGGAGGCCTGCTCCATGTATTGCTCGCGCCGGGTGGCTGTGTTTGTCACCTTGTGCATGTTGCGCCGGGTGAGCGACGCGCTGGAGAGGCGCAGGAACTTTGCCGCGTCGAATTGCGCCGATATGTAGGTCGTCGGTGAGTCGGCGCTCTCGCGGAAGGGGCGTATGAAGAAGCCCATGGGCGTGTGCTGGTCGATAATCTGCGCCCCGAAGTGCATCTCCCTCTCTCCCGGCAGGCGGTAGGCGAAGAAGTGCGACTCGGTGGCCACGGCCTTCCTCACTGCCTCAATCACGATGCTGTTGCTTGTGTTTTCGTTCATTGTGGTGCACTTCGGTTATTCGGTCACAGTGCCTATCAGCTCAAATGGCATGGCTCCGGTTATTCTCACATTGTAGAAGTCGCCCACGTTGAGCTTCCGCGTTTTCTCCACGAGCACCTCGGGATCCACCTCGGGTGAGTCGTGCTCGGTGCGGCCCACGTAGTAGTCGCTGTCCTCGCGGTCGATAATCACCTTTACGTTGGTGCCCACTTTAGCCTCGTTAAGCTCCAGGGCGATTTGCTCCTGTATCTCCATAATCTCGGTGAGGCGGGCGTCCTTCACCTCCTGCGGCGTGTCGTCGTCATAGTGCTTGGCGGCGTAGGTGTCGTCTTCCTCGCAGTAGGCAAAAGCCCCCATGCGGTCGAAGCGGGCGGTGCGCACAAAGTCCTTCAGCTCCTCAAATTCTGCCTCGCCCTCGCCGGGAAATCCCACCATGAGCGTGGTGCGGATGTGTATGCCCGGCACCTCGCGGCGCAGCCGGGCAAGCAGCTCCAGCGTCTGCTCCTTGGTGATGTGGCGGCGCATGTTGGCAAGCACCTTGTCGCTTATGTGCTGCAAGGCGATGTCGAGATAGCTGCACACGTTGCTGTGGCGGGCCATCACGGGCAGTATGTCGTAGGGGAACTGCGTGGGATAGGCATAGTGCAGGCGAATCCACTCCACGCCCTCAATGGCGGCAAGCCGCTCCACCAGCTCGGGCAGTGCCATGCGCCCATAGAGGTCGGTGCCATAGGAGGAGAGGTCCTGCGCAATCACGTTCAGCTCCTTCACGCCCCGGCTCACGAGCATTCGTACCTCCTCCTCAAGTTGCTCCATTGGCACCGAGGTGTGGCGGCCCGTGATTAGCGGAATGGCGCAGAAGGCGCAGAAGCGGTTGCAGCCCTCCGATATTTTCAGGTAGGCGTAGTGCCGGGGCGTTGTGAGGTGCCTGTCAAAGGGCTTTGTGGGCGGATAGGTGAGCTTCAGGTCCTCTATCAGCTCATTCCAGTTGAATTTGCCATAGAACTTGTCCACCTCGGGTATTTCCATCTTCAGGTCGGCAAAATAGCGCTCCGAGAGGCAGCCCATCACAAAGAGGTGCTTGATGCGGCGCTCGCGCTTGGCCTCCACATATTCCAGAATGGTGTTGATTGATTCCTCCTTGGCATCGCCAATGAAGCCGCATGTGTTGATCACCACCACCTCGCCACACACATGGTCCGAGTCGTGGGCAACCTCATAGCCACAGTCCTCAAAGCGCTTGAGCAGCCGCTCCGAGTCCACAAGGTTCTTCGAGCAGCCCAGCGTGATCACGTCTATCCTGTTTTTCTTCATAGTTCTCATTGCCCCACCGGCCGGCAGAGTGGCGGCAGGGCATAATATGCGTTTCTATCAACAAAAAAAATCCGTATGCAATGGTTTATTTTCCGAAGAGCGACTTCACAAACTCCTCCTTGCGGAATATTTGCAGGTCGTCCATTCCCTCGCCCAGGCCAATGTATTTCACCGGTATCTGGAACTGGTCGCTGATGCCTATCACCACGCCGCCCTTGGCGGTGCCGTCGAGCTTGGTGATGGCAAGCTCATTCACCTCGGTGGCTGCCACAAATTGCTTTGCCTGCTCAAAGGCGTTCTGCCCGGTGGAGCCGTCGAGCACCAGCAGCACCTCGTTGGGCGCCTCGGGCAGCACCTTGCGCATCACATTCTTGATTTTGGTCAGCTCGTCCATCAGGCCCTTCTTGTTGTGCAGGCGGCCGGCCGTGTCGATTATCACCACGTCGGCTCCCTGGGCCTTGGCCGACTGCACCGTGTCGAATGCCACCGATGCGGGATCCGAGCCCATCTGCTGCTTCACCACCGGCACGCCCACGCGCTCGCCCCATATGTCGAGCTGCTCCACGGCGGCCGCGCGGAAAGTGTCGGCCGCGCCAAGCACCACCTTGTTGCCGGCTTTCTTAAACTGGTAGGCGAGCTTGCCTATGGTTGTGGTCTTGCCCACGCCATTCACGCCCACCACCATTATCACATAGGGGCGCTTCTCGGCCGGAACAGTGAAGTCGGTGCCCACTGCCGTGTTGTTCTCGGCGAGCAATTCAGTGATTTCCTCACACAGCAAGTTGTTGAGCTCGTCCGAGCCCACATATTTGTCGCGGGCCACACGCTTCTGTATGCGGTCGAGAATCTTTAGCGTGGTGTCTACGCCTATGTCGGAAGTGATGAACACCTCCTCGAGGTTGTCGAGAACGTCGTCGTCGATTTTCGATTTGCCGGCTATGGCGCGTGTTATCTTGCTCCACACGCCCTGCTTGGTCTTCGACAAGCCCTTGTCGAGAGTTTCCTTTTTCTCTTTTGTGAAGAAACTGAATATACCCATAGAAAATTATCGTTTGCAGGCAGCCACACCAGTGCACGACCGCCTAATTTTTGCAAAGATACAACAAAAAAACGATATAGCGCGAAAAATCCTAAAAAAACGAGAAAACGGAAAGGTGTGTGGAGTCTTCTCCGATACTTATGTTGTCAATATATAGGGGAGATGAGTCGGACGTTTTTGGGCAGGGGCTTGCGGCGCGGGGAGAGGGTGAGCCACTCGCTTGTGAAGCCAACGACGAAGCCGTGGGTGCAGATTTGGGTGTTGAGGTTGTGCACCCAGCTGTTCTCGATGAGGTTGCGGTAGCCCAGGCGCAGCACTGTGGAGCCGAGGTGCAGGTCGGCAGTGATGAGGTTCTCCATGTCGAAGCGGTTGCCCCACCAGCCCACGTTCACTATGCCACTGGTGTTGCCGAGATACAGCTCATAGAAAGCCTCGCCATAGTCGAGCGAGAAGAAAGCCCCTATGGCGGGGAGTGTGGCCTGGTAGCGCAGGGTGATGGGCAGGCGGCATAGCTTGGTGTGATAGGTGGCCATTGCGGTGAGGCAGAGGCTTGCGCGGATTTTGGCCGACACGGGGTTATTGGAGTTGTAGGCATTATAAATCACACCGCCGCGCAGCTGTGGCGCTCCGCCAAGGTGGAGGGTGAGGCCCGGTGTGAGCACATCGCGCCAGCGGTACATCATTCCCCACTTAGCGTCGATCATCAGCGAGTGCATGGTGTGGTTTCCGGCCGGATTCTGCACGTTGGCATATTCCACTGCTGCCGCGCCCTGCATAATCCACCGCTCAGGATTGAAGCCCATGGCACGCAGTCCCTCGTAGGCGATTCGGGTGTTCACGCCGTGGTAGCGAATGGGAGTGAGGTAGGTGTCGAGAATTGATGCACTGCCCACCTCAATGGTGAACGCCGACACCGATGGGCGCATCACCTCGGGCGCCGGCACAGAGTCGTGCGCCCGGGCGGTGAGGATTGAAACAGCGGTTAATAGTGCTGATATTATTCTGAGTGTCGTCGGTTTCATCATCGGGGTGTGAGAATTTGCGTTATTCTGTGATTTCGTCGGTGTCGAAGAGCGATTGCTGTCCGGTCAGCTCATCGAAGATTTCCTTTTGTGTCTTCTCGCGCTCCTGCGGCTCGGTGGGTTGCTCCGGCTCTTCGGCCGGGTCGGTGACAGGCTCATCGAGCGGCTCCTCCTCCACTATGCGAGGCTCAATCTCGGTGATAGTGTCGATTGTGAAGTTGGTGAGGCGCTTTCCCTTGGCGCGGAAGCTCTTGGTGCCGATAAACTCGTCGGCATCTATGATGAGGTCGTCGCGGAAGGCGTCGCCGCCACCCAGCTTCACGCTGAAGCGCGAATAGCGGGCATCGCTGAGCAAGATGAGGCGCGACTCGGGGTTGCCGCCTATAAAGCTCTGCCGCTTGGCCGATGCCTCAAAGGGGAAACGCTTGATGTAGGTCGATTTCTGGTCGGCGTCATAGAGGATTGCCGTCCACACCTTGTCCTTCTCAAATTTCTCGATGCGGAGAATGTTGTCGTCGTAGTGGTTCTCGGCGTCGAATGAGGTTGTGAGATACTCGCCGTTCTTCATGACCACGAGCACCTGGTCGTTGCCGAGGAACTCGCCGAGCGAGAAGCCGCGGCCGTCGTAGTTGAGGCGCAGCACGTCGGGGTCGAACCACACCTCGCGTCCGCCCAGAGTGGAGGTACCGTGCTCCTTCAGGGTGATGCGGTGAATCTCATTCTTGGTGACGAGATTTCCGCGCGACTGGCGGCCCTTGATTGCAAGCTCCGAGAGGTCAACGTCGAATTGCAGCACCTTTAGGCGGAACTTGGGCTTCAGGGTGATTTTCAGCACCTCGGCCTCGCCATTGGGATTGGCGGTGAACCACAGAATGCGAGAGCCCGGCTTGCCCTGGGTGAGGTCATACTCCTTGTCGCGCGTGAGACCCGTCACGGCAAAGCGCTTCATATACACTATGCCGCCCTTGCCGTCCTGGTAGAGCACGTTGTAGATGGTGCGGGTGTCGTTGCGCTTGAAGACGCTGAGGTGCTGTATGTTCTTGCCCACATAGAGCTTGTCGGCCACACGCACGAGTTTGTATTTACCATCTTTGTAGAAGATGATGATGTCGTCGATATTGGAGCAGTTGCACACAAATTCGTCCTTCTTCAGCCCCATGCCTATGAAGCCCTCCTCGCGGTTGATGTAGAGCTTCTCATTGGCCTCGGCCACGGTGGCGGCCACGATGTTGTCGAAGTTGCGGATAATGGTGCGGCGCGGGAAGTGAGAGCCATACTTGGCCTTTATGCCCTCATACCACTCAATGGTGAAGTCGATGATGTGGGCGAGCTTGTTGTCGATGTCGGCGATGCGCTCCTTGAGGGTGGCGATGTAGTTGTCGGCCGCGTCGCTGTTGAAGCGAATTATGCGCTTCATCTTGATTTCCATGAGGCGGAGAATGTCGTCGCGGGTGATTTCGCGGTAGAAAGTGGGCTTGAAGGGCTCCAGTCGGCTGTCGATGTGAGCCACTGCCTCGTCGGTGCTGCGACTTTGCTCATATTCCGCGTCCTTGTAGATGCGCTCCTCAATGAAGATTTTCTCAAGCGAGGCAAAGAGCAGCGACTCCATGTCCTCGCCGCGCTTTATTTCCAGCTCCTGGCGCAGCATTTCCACGGTGCGGTCCACACCATAGCGCAGCACGTCGCTCACGGTGAGGAAGTGGGGTTTGTGGTCCTTAATCACGCAGCAGTTGGGAGAGATGCTCGTCTCGCAGTCGGTGAAGGCATAGAGTGCGTCAATCATCTTGTCGCTGGAGGTGCCGGCCTGGAGATATACGATGATTTCGGCCTTGTCCGATGTGTTGTCGTCGATTTTGCGTATTTTTATTTTTCCCTTCTCCTGGGCTTTGAGGATTGAGTCGATGAGGGTTGAGGTGTTCTTGCCGTAGGGGAGGTCGTTGATTACGAGCGTTTTGTTGTCACGCTTCTCAATCTTGGCACGCACGCGCACCTGGCCGCCGCGCTCGCCGTCGTTGTAGCGGCTCACGTCGATGTAGCCACCGGTAGCCTGGAAATCGGGGTAGAGGTGAAACTCCTCGCCGCGCAGATAGGCCACGGCGGCGTCGAGCAGCTCATTGAAGTTGTGTGGGAGGATTTTGCACGAGAGTCCCACGGCTATGCCCTCGGCGCCCTGGGCGAGCAGCAGCGGGAACTTCACCGGGAGTGTTACGGGCTCCTGCTTGCGGCCGTCGTAGGAAAGGGTCCAGTCGGTAATCTTGGGGCTGTACACCACGTCGAGGGCAAAGTCGGAGAGGCGTGCCTCAATGTAACGGCCGGCGGCTGCGCGGTCGCCGGTGAGCACGTTGCCCCAGTTTCCCTGCGTCTCAATGAGCATTTCCTTTTGGCCGAGCTGCACGATAGCGTCCTTGATTGAGGCATCGCCATGAGGGTGATACTGCATGGTGTTGCCCACGATATTGGCGACCTTATTGAATCGACCGTCGTCGAGCTCCTTCATTGAGTGGAGAATGCGGCGCTGCACGGGCTTCAGGCCGTCCTCGATGTGAGGCACGGCACGCTCAAGAATCACATAGGAGGCGTAGTCGAGAAACCAGTTCTGGTACATCCCCGACAGCTGCAGGCGCTTGTCTTTAGGTACTTGATAGGAGGAGTGCGCCTCACCGCCTATCTCTTCAATTTCATCGTCAAAATCCTTTTCCATGGAAAAATGAGTGCTATATATCAATTTGGCGTAATCGGTAGTCATCGCCTCCTACAAAAAGGGAGACAATGCCCCTATAAGTTGCAAATTTAGCAAAAAAAATCCAAGCCTCACGCATCACAGCCCAAAAATCGCGAAAAATAATCGCGAGAGAGGGTGTGGAAGGAGGCTGTGGAATAGAATTGTGGCGGATTATTGCACGACTACGGCGCGTGAAGTGCCGGCAGCGCGGACTATGTAGAATCCTCGCGCCATGGGCACTGAGGTGCG
>CAMGFF010000070.1 GCA_946055125.1 uncultured Prevotellaceae bacterium
TCAGGCTTCACAGCATTCAAGAAGTTCCTCCTCTCGGTGTGAGCCGGTGGCATCATGAAAAAAAACATTACGGATTTATGAGAAATCATATATCCGTAATGTTTTTATTTTTCCCAGCAGCCTCTGCTGGGGCATAGCCTCACGTCGCGAGGCATGCGAGGCTGTTATTTGTTCACCTGGAAGCGGTTCCAGCCATCCTTGAGGTTGGCCACCACTTGCTCTGCGGCTGCTATGCCGGCCTTGATATTGGCCTCGGCAGTCTGCGCTCCCATCTTCTTGGGTGTGTAGAAAATGCGGTCGCCATATTTCTCCTTCAGCTCGGCTGCATTGTCGGGTTTCACATCGGCAATATAGCGGAAGTCGGCACGCTCGGCAAGTGCCTCGGCAAGGCTCTCCTCGTCGATCACCTCCTTGCGGGCTGTGTTGATAAGCACGCCATTCATGGGCATGAGCTTGATAAGCTCCTTTGTTACCGATTTCTTTGTTTGCGGAGTTGCCGGGATGTGGAGCGACACATATTGGTTCTTCGAGTAAAGCTCCTCAACCGAGTGCACGGGTGTGATGCCATCGGCAATCATATCCTCATCTTTCACAAAGGGGTCGAGGGCCGACACTGTCATGCCAAAGCCCTTGGCTATGCGTGCCACGTTGCGTCCCACCTGTCCGTAGGCGTGGATTCCAAGTGTCTTCTCCTTCAGCTCGGTTCCTGCCGTGCCATTGTAGTTGTTGCGAATCATCATCACGAGCATTCCAAACACCAGTTCGGCCACGGCATTTGAGTTCTGTCCCGGTGTGTTCATCACACACACGCCGTGGGCTGTGGCCTCGGCAAGGTCGATGTTGTCATATCCGGCTCCGGCACGCACCACCACTTTCAGCTCCTTGGCGGCGTCGAGCACTTCCTTGTCTACAATGTCGCTGCGCACAATGAGTCCGGCGGCATCGGCTACTGCATTTATCAAATCGGCCTTTGTGCCTTTCTCAAGCAGCACCAGTTCATTGCCCGATGCGGCAATCACTTCCTTAATGCCATCCACTGCCACGGGCGCAAATGGCTTCTCGGTTGCAACTAAAATCTTCATATTATCGTCTTTGTAATTTAGCAATTTATCCCCGCCTTGCCGTGACCGACGGGTGGGGATAAACTGGGGTCATTGTTTATTCAATCTGTTTTTCTTTGATATTCTTGTTTAGTGCTTTGCCTCAAATTCCTTCATGGCGGCAACAAGCACCTCTACGCTCTCCATGGGAAGTGCATTGTAGAGCGACGCACGGAAGCCTCCCACGCTGCGGTGGCCCTTAATGCCCACTATGCCCTTGGTTGATGCAAAGTCCACAAAGTCTTTCTCAAGCTCCTTGTATTCAGGCTGCATCACGAAGCACACGTTCATGATCGAGCGGTCCTCGGCGTTCTGCACCGTGCCCACAAACATCTTGCTCGAGTCGATTGCATCATAGAGGACTGCGGCCTTGGCCTTGTCCATCTCCTCGAGCTTCTTCACGCCACCAAGCTCTTTGTACCACTCCAGCGTCTTCAGCGCCGAGAACACTGGCAATACCGGTGGTGTGTTGAACATAGAGCCTTTAGAGATGTGCGTGCGATAGTCGAGCATTGTGGGTATTGCACGCTCCACGTGTCCCATTGCCTCATCCTTCACAATCACTATGGTTACTCCGGCAGGAGCAAGGTTCTTCTGCGCTCCGGCATAGATGATGTCGTATTTCGACACATCAATGGGGCGCGAGAAAATGTCGCTCGACATATCGGCTACCAGAGGCACCGGCGAGTCGAGGTCCTTGCGAATCTCAGTGCCATAAATGGTGTTGTTGGTCGTAAAGTGGAAATAGTCGGCATCGGCAGGGATTGTGTAGTCCTTGGGGATATATGTGTAGTTGGCTTCTTTCGACGATGCTACAACCTCTACCTCGCCAAAGAGCTTTGCCTCCTTGATTGCCTTGTTGGCCCATGTGCCTGTGTCGAGATAGCCGGCTTTCTTCTTCAGCAGGTTGAATGGCACCATGCAGAACTGGGTGCTTGCGCCTCCGCCAAGAAACAGCACGCTGTAGCCTGCGGGCACATCAAGCAGCTCTTTCACCATGGCTGCCGCATTCTCAATAACTGCTGTAAACTCTTTGCTGCGGTGCGAAATCTCAAGTATTGAAAGTCCCGTACCTGCGAAATCTTTAATCGCCTCGGCCGTCTTGGTGAGGGTGTATTCACTGAGTATCGACGGACCGGCGTAAAAGTTATGCTTCTTCATATTTAATTAAATAAAACAATGTTTAATCTTTTGTGATGCAAATATAAGACAAAATCAGTGTATTGGCACTATATTTTAGTTGAAATTTCGCTGCAATTAAAGATTTTTTTCTCTAATTGCAGCGAAATACGCTTTTTATGCAATTTTCATCGCTTTTTATATGGCATTATGCTTTGGCCGATACATTTGGCTTCTCCAGGCCATATCCCTTGCGCTTGTCCTCTCTTATCAGCACGAAGCCAAGGATAAGGGCTGCTACGCCAAGGCATGCAAGCATCACAAGCGGTGCGGTGTAGTCGTAGCTCACAGCTGCCACCTCGGGTGTCATTGTGCCATTGGCAAGTCCCTCCACTATCTCGGGGTTGGTTTTGTCGAGTATCTTGCCTATAAGCATCGGGAAGAGCCACAGGCCTATGTTCTGTATCCAGAATATCAGCGCGTAGGCACTGCCTATTATCTTAGCGTCGACCAGCTTGGGCACGCTTGGCCAAAGCGATGCCGGAACAAGCGAGAACGATGCTCCAAGCACCAGGATTGTGATGTAGGCCACCACAACGCCGCCAAATGCGCTCGTCTTGAAGAGCGGCAGCACGAATGCGAAGGTCAGGTGACAGCCTATGAGCAGAAGCGAGCCGAGCACGAGCATCGACGCTGCCTTGCCGTGATAGTCCACATATTTGCCAAGTATCGGCGTGATACCCACGGCAAGCAGCGGGAACACGGCAAACACCGTCTCGGCGCTCTGGCGCATATAGCCCATGTAGCAGAACACACACAGCAGTGCAATGGCGGCAACTATGAGGCTCACCTGCTTATGTGCCGATTTCACAAAGTTGCTCGCAAACGCGGCGGCGGCCACAAGCAGCATGATGCAGTATTGCACCACTGCCACGCTCTCTCCTGCCCAGTAGCTGCCCGCCTCGGGCGACTCAAAGGGTATGTTGCACTGAAGCATGTTCACGGCATACTTCTGGAATGGGAAGATTGCCGAGTAGTAGAGCACGCACAGCAGTGCCACGAGCCAGAAGCCGCTACTCTTCAATATGGTGCCTATGTCGCTCACCTTGAAGGGGTCGTCCTTCTCCTCGGCCTCTCCGGTCTGTGCGTCGAGCTTGCGGTCCATGAAGAAGTACACAATGAACATGATGAGAGCTATCATCAGCAGTATCACGCCAAAGGCCACCGACCGCGACACATCAATCGTGCCGCCCATCTTGGCAAATACCGGCGAGAATATCATGCACGTTGCCACTCCCAGGCGTGCAAGTGCCATCTCCGAGCCCATGGCAAGTGCCATCTCGCGTCCCTTGAACCACTTCACGATTCCGCGCGACACTGTGATGCCTGCCATCTCCACGCCACAGCCAAAAATCATGAAGCCCACGGCCGACAGCTTGGCCGATGCGGGCATGCCCTTGTAGAAGGGCGAGATGCCAAGCTCGTCGAAGCCCGGAATGTAGTTGAGGTTCTCATTGAACCATGTCTCAAGGCCTGTGCCCTGGAAATAGCTCGTCACGGCATACCAGTTGATGGTGGCCCCCACAAGCATCACCGCTCCCGAGAGTATGGCTGTGAAGCGAACTCCCATCTTGTCGAGAATGATTCCCGCAAAGATAAGGAAGAACACAAACACGTTGAGGAATGTTTCCGATCCCTGCATCGTGCCAAAGGCCGTGGAGTCCCACCCCAGTGTCGATTGTAGGTGATCCTTGATTGGCGACAGTATGTCCATAAAAATATAGGAACAAAACATCGCAAATGCCAGCAATAGCAGCGCAGTCCACCTCATTCCGGCCGAGTCGCGCAGCGTGCTTTTAATCGTTGTTGTTGTCATAATGTAGCTTTTTTGTGTTATTTTTTTAGTTATTTTTTTATTAATAAGCCCTTTTTGCTTGCAAAATTACAAAAATATCCCTCATCTGCTCAACAAATAGCTGCATATTCTGCAATTTTTCGCTTTTTTGAAACTCAAGCAGGAGACAAACCGGCTCTCTCGAGCCCCGGTTCATCTCCTGCTTGTTTCATTTCAGTCAATTCTTCGCCATGAGTTGCTTAGAGCAGTGCATCAATCTTCTTGGCAAGGTCGGCCTTGGAGATTGAGCCCACATTGCGCTCCTTTAGCTCTCCGCCGTTGAAGAAGAGGATGGTGGGTATGTTGCGTATGCTGTAGTCAGTGCTCAGGTCCGAATAGTCATCTACGTTGTATTTGCCTATAAGCACCTTGCCCGCATATTCCTCAGCAAGCTCGTCTACTATGGGCGCAACGCGCTTGCACGGTCCACACCACTCTGCCCAGAAATCGATTACCACGGGTTTCCCCGATTCTATTGCCTCTTTTGCATTCTCATCTGTAAATACGTAAGCCATAGTCCGTTTCTTTTTAGCGGCAATCGCGTCGGTGGTTGCCGCACATATTCATTAATGTAATTAGTGTTATTAGTTTTTGTTTTCTGTCGCTTTTCTTCGGTTTATTCCCATTCTATTGTTGCCGGTGGCTTCGAGCTGATGTCGTAGCACACGCGGTTCACGCCTTTCACCTTGTTGATGATGTCGTTGCTCACCTTTGCCATGAACTCATAGGGGAGGTGCGCCCAGTCGGCCGTCATTGCATCGGTGCTGGTCACTGCTCGCAGTGCCACTGCCCGCTCGTAGGTGCGCTCATCGCCCATCACGCCCACGCTCTGCACGGGCAGCAATATTGCGCCGGCCTGCCACACCTGGTCATAGAGTCCCCAGTCGCGAAGTCCCTGAATGAAGATGTCGTCGGCCTCCTGAAGCACGCTCACTTTCTCGGGTGTGATGTCGCCCAGTATGCGCACCGCAAGGCCCGGTCCCGGGAATGGGTGGCGCTTGATGAGGTGCTCGGGCATGCCCAGCTCTCGGCCCACGTTGCGCACCTCGTCCTTGAAGAGCAGGCGCAGTGGCTCACAGAGCTTCAGCTTCATCTTCTCGGGCAGGCCGCCCACGTTGTGGTGGCTCTTTATGGTGGTGCCTGTGATTGAGAGCGACTCTATGCAGTCGGGGTAAATGGTGCCCTGTGCGAGCCACTTCACGTCTTCTATCTTATGGGCCTCGGCGTCAAACACGTCGATGAATCCCTTGCCTATTATCTTGCGCTTGCGCTCGGGCTCGGTCACTCCGGCAAGCTCGCCGAAGAATTTCGCGCTGGCGTCCACGCCTATCACGTTCAGGCCAAGGCACTCATAGTCGTGCAGCACGTTCTTGAACTCATTCTTGCGAAGCATTCCATGATCCACAAAGATGCAGGTGAGATTCTTGCCTATCGCGCGGTTGAGAAGCACCGCTGCAACCGACGAATCCACGCCGCCACTCAGTCCAAGCACCACCTTGTCGTTGCCAAGCTGCTCCTTGAGCTGTGCCACCGTGCTCTCAATGAATGATGCCGCGCTCCAGTCCTGCTTGCCGCCGCAAATATCCACCACAAAGTTCTTCAGTATCTGCGTGCCATCAACCGAGTGGAACACCTCGGGGTGGAATTGCACGCCCCACAGCTTCTCGCCAACAGCCTGATAGGCGGCCACCGCCACCTTTTCAGTCGATGCTATAATCTTGAAGTTGTCGGGGATGGCGGTGATGGTGTCGCCATGACTCATCCACACCTGCGAGTTGGCGCTCACGCCTTTCAGCAGCGGGTTCTCGGCGTCGAAGGTCGATAGGTTGGCGCGGCCATACTCGCGTGTGCCTGCCGGCTCCACCTTGCCGCCGTTGCTATAGGCCATAAACTGTGCGCCATAGCAAATGCCAAGCAGCGGATATTTGCCGCGTATGCCGCTCAAGTCCACCTTGAATGCCTTCTCATCGTAAACCGAGAACGGGCTGCCCGACAGTATCACGCCTATCACCGACTCGTCGCCGTGCGGGAATTTGTTGTAGGGTACTATCTCGCAATACATGTTCAGCTCTCGCACCCTGCGGCCTATGAGCTGCGTGGTCTGCGAGCCGAAATCTAAGATAATAATCTTCTCTTGCATGAAATGTTTTCTATGAGGTTATTATTTGTGTTGCAAAATTACGAATAATTTATGTAAATCGAAAGCAGTGTGCCAATTTTATTGCTGTCACTTGCACAGCGCCGCCAGTTTCGCCTCATTGCCCACCACCCACAGCGTGTCGTGTGGCTCAAATATCTCAGTGCCGTTGGGCTTTATGTAGCCATCGTCACCGCGCTGTATTGCCACAAGTAATGCCTGATAGTCGTCACGCAGCCGCACGCTGGCTGCCGTCTGCCCCACAAGTACTGAGCTTTCTTTCACTTCTATTGGCATCAGCTTCATCTCTATGTCGTCGCCTGATAAGTTGCTGCCCGGCGCGTCTTCCACTATCGGCAGCAGTCGCTGTATCTGCTCATCAGTGCCCACTATCCCCAGAAGGTCACCCGGGAAAAGGCGCATGTCGCCATTGGGTATCGGGAAAGTGGCTGCCCCGCGCTGTATGTTCACCACATTCACCCCATAGCGCTTGCGCAGGTTGGAGTCGCGAAGACGCTCGCCCACAAAGGGGCAGCTGTAGCCCACTTTGATGTAGGCAACGTGCAGGTCCGACACCAGCGCGGCATCGTTGCCTCTGCCGCTGCGACGCAGCTCGCGCTCATTTAGGTTGCTCAAGAAGCGCTTCTCCATGCCATGCATGCGGCGGCGCACCTTACTCGAGAGGAACACTACTATGAGAAACACCAGTACGAAGCCTATCGTCACTCCCGCCGTGAACGTGAACACCTGGCTCAAGTACCACGACACCAGCCCAAAGGCCAGCATCAGCCTTATTATGCTCAGCGCCACAAGCGGCATCGTGGAGCGGCTCCCCGATTTCGCCTCAAGCATCTCCCATTCGCTGCGCTTTGTGCTCGGCATCGACAGTGCAAGCAAGAATGGGGCCATAACTGTGAGCGTTATGCCCGATGCCACTACGTCGCCCCACGCCTCCCCTATCGCACGGTCCATAAAGGGCAGCAGGTAGTTGTCTGACACTATTATGGTTGCTATCAGCAGCGTTGAATAGAGCAGAATGCGCCACGCATAGCGCCCAAGCACCGCCTTCCATATTTTCTTCTCCACGCTCACCGCCGCGCTCTCCTGCTTCGTGTAGCGGTCGAGCATCAGCTTCAGACGCTGCGGCAACCGGGGTGTCAGCCACTCATATGTAGGCACAGCTAATTTTATGAAATAGGGCGTGAAGAAAGTGGTGATTACCGACACCGCAACCACTATGGGATAGAGCGACGGCTCAAGCACGTTGAGCGACAGTCCCAGCGATGCTATGATGAACGCAAACTCGCCTATCTGTGTCAGGCTGAACCCCGACTCTATCGCTATCTTCAGGCTCTGCCCGGTGGCAAGCATTCCAAAGGTGCCAAGCACTATCATGCCCACTATCACTACAACCGACAGCATAGCTATCGTCCCGGCATATTGCGCTATCACCCCGGTATCTACCATCATGCCCACCGAGATAAAAAACACTGCTCCAAACAGGTCTTTCACCGGCTTCACAAGCTGCTCTATGTGCTCGGCCTCACATGTGCCGGCAAGTATCGAACCCATTACAAACGAACCCAGTGCCATCGAGAAGCCCGAATATGCCGAGAACACCGCCATGAAGAAGCACATGCCCATCGCCACCACAAGCAATATCTCATCATTAATCAACTTGCGCGACCGCTTGAAAAACGACGGTATCACATATACCCCCACCGTGAACCATATCACAAGGAAAAACACCAGCTTGGCTATGCTCATGAGCAGCTCGCTGCCCTCCACACTGTTGTTGAGAGCTATCGACGACAGTAGCACCATCATCACCACCGCAAACAGGTCCTCGCAAATCAGCACAGCAAGAACATGCGGCACAAACCTACGGTGGTTAAGCCCAAGGTCGTTGAATGCCTTGATGATGATTGTGGTCGACGACATCGAGAGCATTCCGCCCAGAAAAAGGCAGTTGATGTTGCTCAAGCCAAGCACATGGCCCACCACCACGCCAAGCCCCATCATGCCGCTCACTATTATCAGCGCCGTCACTATTGCCGAGCCGCCCACATTCATCAGCTTCTTGAAGCTGAACTCCAGTCCCAGCGAGAACAGAAGCACTATGATGCCTATCTGCGCCCAGAACTCTATGTTCTCCTCATTGTGTATCGTGGGAAAATAGCCGAAGTGAGGCCCCACAAGAAATCCCGCCACTATGTAGCCAAGCACTATGGGCTGCTTCAGCTTTCTGAAAACTATAGTCGAGATGGCTCCAAGCACCAATATCAGTGCCAAGTCGCCAATTAGTCCTTCTATATTCATAGTGTAAATATTATCGCGTCCATCAAATGTTCACCTCATTAGTGAGCGTTATCGATATGGTTGGCTGCACATCGTGTATCTCGCCGAAGAGCGCCGCAAAGTCCACACCACCCTTCGTGAGAATCACATAGTTTATTATAGTGAAATCCTGGTCGTAGTCGAATTTCAGGTATTCGTCCGACACGTGTATGCCGTGCCTGGTAAATATCTTCGAGTACTCGCTCTGTCGGCTCACTATTCCCTTTACCTTCACCCGCACTATCTTCGACTCCTGCCCAAGGTTGAGCTTGTGCTCATAGCGCTCAAGCGTGACAAGAATGAAGATAATAAGAAGCGTGGCTATCACCGACACCGCATACATTCCCACACCCACTGCCATGCCAATCGTGGCCACCATCCATATTCCCGCTGCAGTGGTGAGTCCGCGCACCGATCCTTTCATCTGTATTATCGCTCCCGCGCCAAGAAATCCCACGCCGGTAATCACCTGCGCAGCCACTCGGCCGGGGTCGCCATTCTTCAGGCCCATATATTCCTGCGGAATATAAATCGACAGTATCATTGCCAGCGTAGCACCCATCGAGATAAGCGCAAAAGTGCGCAGCCCCGCAATCTGTCCCTTGCGCTTACGCTCAAGCCCCACCACGCAGCCAAGCAGTAGGCTCAGCGTGAGCTTAAACACCGCATTAAGCGCATTCACATCTTCCGACATCAAAAGTTGCAAAACATCCTCCATAATTCATCTCCTAAAAAAAATTACATCCCCCACCCCTTCTCCAAAAACTCCCAACTAAAAA
>CAMGFF010000071.1 GCA_946055125.1 uncultured Prevotellaceae bacterium
TTTGTTACACTGTCTTTTTTTCTGCAATTATGCGGCGAGGGTGTCACGGTTGGGGCGCTACTATTGCCGTCATTCGGGAGATTAGCTCGTTGCCGAGGGCGGTTTTGGCATCGATGTGGTCGAGGATTGCGGTGACAAATGGATTGCTCTCGAAGTCGCCGCGCACTTGCTCGAAGTCGAGCTCTTTCTCGATGCGCGAGCCGTCGGCTCCAAAGCCGGTCATCGAGGCGAGGGAGAACTCCTTGCGGGCGTCGTCGTATACCTCGCGGTCGAGCCCCACCACAGCCTCCTTCCACTTCTCCACGATGTCGATAACATTGGCAGCGGTGATTTCCTCGGGCTTAATGCCATAGAATTGCTCCAAGTGGTCGTAAACCCAGGTCCACTCATAGGTGTAGTAGTTGCGATGCAGACGCTCAAACTCGGCGTTCATCGACTTCAGCTTGTTCACTTCGCCACTCTCAATCTCGGCAATGAGGTTGTCGATTTCGCTCTTGGGGGCGATAAGCCCCGAAATATCCACCCACTCACCGGTTCCTATGGTGGTGTCGGGGAGCAGGCGAGCGCGAATTTCCTCATCGCTCCTGAAGTTGATGGCCTCAAGGCGCTTAATCACCGAGTTGCCCATGAATTTGTGAATGGCGGTGGTGTAGAAAGCAATGCCATTGAGCAGCGAAGAGTTGCGGATTTTCGTACCCTGGTAGGCATATATGTCGGAAAGCTCACCTGAGGCCTTGCGTAGGTTCTGGAGCAGCGTGAGTCCCTTCATCATCTTCTGCACTGTGTAGGGGCTGAGGAGGTTGTAGTTGATGAAGTCGAGGCGGTTGGGGTCGGTGCGGCGGTCGCGCTTGGGCCACTTCTGCGCGTCGCGAATGGTGCCCACGCTGCGCAGGTTCACGCCCGGCACGAGGAAAGTGGAGTTGTTTTGCTCAATGAGGTAGGAGAAAGGGAGGTTGGAGGTGTCGGCATGATGCACGTGTCGGCCCATCACGAGCGAGAAAGCGCCCACGCGGGCGGGCCACAGGATATAGGAGTCGGAAGTCGTTTTTGCGCCGCGCTCCATCACGCCCTGGTGGATAGGTCCGAGCTTATACATGTGGTTGCTCTGGTTGGAGCCCGAGCCGGCATTCATGAAGGAGAACATACCGGCGATGAGAAGAGTGGACTTGTGGTGCGTCACCGTGTAGGGGCCGGCAAAGATTGCACAGGCCTCGCCATTCTCGCCCTGGCAGTTGCTGAAAAAGAGTGAGTCGGAAGCCGAGTAGCCATGACCGAGCTGGCAGGCCTGCCCCACAAAGCAGCGCGAGAGCATTGCGCCATCGACGATGCTCGAGCCGCTTGCCACGATGAAGTCGTCGCACACCACTCCGTGGCCAATGTGCACCGGGGCCTCGGCATTGCTGCTGATGCTGCCATTGTTGAGGCGCGACGCGCCAGTGATGCTGCAATAGTCGCCTATGCGCATATTCCTGATGGTGCCCACATTCTGTATTCTCACGTGCGAGCCAATGCTGCCGGTGCAGGAGGCGTGCTTCTCGGCATAGAAGCTTGCAGCCTCCTTCATGCGCTCAATGAGGCGCGGGCGGTGGCGATAGAGAGCCATGATATAGGCATAGTGGGCCGAGAGCTTGTCGGTGATAGGCACTTCGCGGCCGCCGGTTTCATTGAGCACCGACACCGGGGTGGCATTGCCGAAGGTAGTCTTGCCGTCCACCACAATCACGTCAACGTTTTCGATTAGCGACTGGTCGCCAATGATGTAGTTGGCGATATAGTTGTGCACATTCTCAATGCAGCAGTCGTTGCCAACGGTGACATTGTGCAGGCGCACGTTTCTCAATCCAGCGGACTTTGCCACTCCCCCCGGCAACACGAAGCTGCCACAGAGCGAGCCAATGCGCACAATGCCCGAGAACGACACCGAGTGCACACGGGCGGCATTGAAGCCCTCGGCCACGAGCACAGCGTCCCAGTCGACAGCCACACAGTGCTGCCGCTGCAATGCCTCAATCTCGGCATTGCTCAGATTTCTATAATCCATAGTTCAAACAACAATAAACAATTATATTCAACAAATACGTTTGTAATAGCAATCTCGTAGCAGCCATTATGGCTACAGCGGCAAAGGTAGGCATTTTTTGGCATTCGCACAAATTATAGCCAAAGAATTGTGCCACGGCGAAAATTGGCACAATTATTGCTTTGCGACATAAATAGTGTTAATTGTGCCTTGATTTCGGGCAATAAGCACTAATTTTGCAACGAATAATTGAGAATATGAATTTTTTAGGTTACTTTTCAGGCGATTTCAACCTTCTCCTCGACGCAGGCAAGCGTAAGGCCGAGAAGCTGCACAGCAACCAGCTGCTGCCCGAGCACATCTTGCTTGGACTGCTCGATATGCCCAAGAGCCGAGCCTATGCGCTGCTCACCGAGCTGAATGTGCCTCTCGACGACCTGCGCAGCTACATTGAGGCCGAGCTTATGGACGTGGTAGATGAGGAAAACGACACCGACGAGGCCCATGCACGCCGCAATTATCCCATGAGCGACAAGCTCGAGGTTCTGCTCAAGCGTGCCGTGATGGAGTCGAAGATGCGTGGCAGCGATGTGACCGGCACCGAGCACCTGCTGCTGGCATTTCTGCACGATCCCCTGGAAGGGTATATCTACACAATCTTGAAGAATATGAACGTAAAATACCAGATAGTTGACAAAATGGTTCACACCGAGCGCACAAGCCCAAAGATGGGGCCCGACTTTGCCGAGGACGACGACGACGACCAGCCGCAGGGCCCGGGCAAGGAGCAGCCACAGAGCGGTGGCGGCAAGAAGGCCGGCGCCACAAAGGGCAAGCAGCCCAAGAGCGACACGCCGATGATCGACAAGTTTGGCAAGGACATGACCCGCGAAGCCGAGGAAAACAGGCTCGACCCCGTGATTGGCCGCGAGAAGGAGATAGAGCGGCTGGCCCAGATACTGAGCCGCCGCAAGAAGAACAACCCCGTGCTCATTGGCGAGCCGGGCGTGGGAAAATCGGCAATAGTCGAAGGCCTTGCCCTGCGCATCGTGCAGCGCAAGGTGGCCCGTGTGCTCTTCGGCAAGCGTGTGGTGATGCTCGACATGGCCGCGCTCGTGGCGGGCACCAAGTATCGTGGCGAATTTGAGGAACGCATTAAGGCGGTAATCGACGAGGTGAAGCAAAACAAGGACCTCATTCTATTTATCGACGAGATTCACACCATTGTGGGCGCGGGAAGCGCATCGGGCTCGATGGACGCTGCCAACCTGCTCAAGCCGGCTCTCGCCCGCGGCGAGATTCAGTGCATAGGCGCAACCACCCTCGATGAGTACCGCAAGAACATTGAGAAAGACGGCGCGCTGGAGCGACGTTTCCAGAAGGTGATGGTGGAACCGACCACCGCTCAGGAGACAATTGAAATACTGAAGCAGATAAAGGACAAATATGAAGACCACCACGGCGTGCGCTACACCGACGAGGCCATTGAGGCCTGCGTGCGCCTCACCGAGCGCTTTGTGAGCGACCGCAACTTCCCCGACAAGGCCATCGACGCACTCGATGAGGCCGGCTCGCGCGTGCACATCTCAAATATCGTTGTCCCCAAGGAAATCGACGACCTGGAGAAGGCGATGAACGAGGCACAGGCAAGCAAGGTGAAAGCGGCACAGTCGCAGGACTTTGAGAGCGCGGCCAACTACCGCGACCTGCAGGAACGCCTGAGCAAGCAACTCGACGAGGCCAAGGCCCGCTGGGAGGAATCGCTCGAGAAGCAACGCGAGATAGTGGACGTGGACCATGTGGCCGAGGTGGTGGCTATGATGACCGGCGTGCCGGCACAAAGACTGGCACAATCGGAGGGAATGCGCCTGCTCTCGATGGACAAGGAGCTGCAAAAGGCCGTAATCGGCCAGGACGCAGCAATCGAGAAGATAGTGAAAGCCATTCGCCGCAACCGCGTGGGGCTGAAAGACCCCAACAAGCCCATTGGCACATTCATGTTCCTGGGACCCACTGGCGTGGGAAAGACCTATCTTGCCAAGAAGCTCGCCGAGCAGCTATTCAACTCGGCCGACTCGATAATACGAGTGGATATGAGCGAATATATGGAGAAGTTCACCGTGTCGCGCCTCGTGGGTGCGCCTCCGGGATATGTGGGATATGAGGAGGGCGGACAGCTCACCGAGAAAGTGCGCCGCCACCCCTACTCGGTGGTGCTGCTCGACGAGATAGAGAAGGCACACGGCGACGTGTTCAACATGCTGCTTCAGGTGATGGACGAAGGCCGCCTCACCGACAGCCTCGGCCGCAAGGTTGACTTCAAGAACACCATCATCATCATGACCTCCAATATCGGCTCACGCCAGGTGAAGGACTTCAATGGCGGAATAGGCTTCAACACCGCCGACAACACCCGGGCCTACTCGGAGGGAATAGTGCGCAAGGCGCTCAACAAGCAGTTCTCGCCCGAGTTTCTCAACCGAGTGGACGACATCATCATGTTTGAGCCGCTGGAGAAGGACTCAATGCTGCGCATAATCGACATAGAGCTGGCATCATTCTACAAGCGCGTGCAGGAGCTTGGCTTCGGCCTCTCGATTACCGACGAGGTGAAGCAGTTCCTCATCGAGAAGGGCTACGACAAGAACTTCGGCGCACGTCCGCTGAAGCGTGCCATTCAGAACTATGTGGAAGACAGCCTCGCCGACTTCCTCCTCACACACTCCACCTCACACGGCGGCACAATCACGCTCACCCTCGATGCCGAGAACGAGAAAGTGCTTGTGGCTCTCACCGAGGAGTGCGACAAGCAGGTGGAAAATGCGACAAAATAGCATACTTCTGCCACCGTACAACGTAAAAAATGTCACACCCGAGCGGTGTGGCATTTTTTTTGCTTAAAGATAGAGCAGCGACAAATAGCTTAACTCGATTAAAAACAAAAAACTACAATAACACAAGAATTATGCAAAAAGGATCAATTGGGGTAACTACTGAGAACATTTTCCCCGTAATCAAGAAGTTTTTGTATAGCGACCACGAGATTTTCCTCCGTGAGCTGGTATCGAACGCTGTAGATGCGACACAGAAGCTGAAGACGCTTGCCTCCTGTGGCGAATACAAGCAGGAGCTTGGCGACCTGAAAGTGACCGTGGCCATTGACGCCGAGAAAGGCACACTCACCGTGAGCGACTCGGGAATAGGCATGACAGCCGAGGACATCGACAAATACATCAACCAGATTGCATTCTCGGGAGCAGAGGAGTTCCTCAACAAATACAAGGACACCGCCAATGCCATCATCGGCCACTTCGGCCTTGGTTTCTACTCGGCATTCATGGTGTCGAAGAAGGTGGAAATACGCTCGCTCTCCTACAAGGAGGGAGCACGGGCAGTGTGCTGGACGTGCGACGGCTCGCCCGAATATGAGATGACCGAGATTGAGAAGCCGAGCCGCGGAACCGACATCGTGCTCTATATCGACGACGATGAGAAGGAGTTCCTCGACAAGGCACGCATCGAGGCATTGCTCAAGAAGTATTGCCGCTTCTTGCCCGTGCCGGTGGTATTCGGCAAGGAGCAGGAGTGGAAAGACGGCAAATACGTCGACACCGACAAGGACAAGGTGATCAACAACGTGGAGCCACTGTGGACCCGCAAGCCCTCAGAGCTAAAGGACGAGGACTACCTGAAGTTCTACCGCGCCATTCAGCCCGGCCAGGACGACCCTCTATTCTGGATTCACCTCAATGTGGATTATCCCTTCACGCTCACCGGCATTCTCTACTTCCCCAAGATAAAGAACAATTTCGACATCAATAAGAACCGCATTCAGCTCTATTGCAACCAGGTGTTTGTCACCGACTCGGTTGAGGGCGTAGTGCCTGAGTTCCTCATGCTCCTTCAGGGCGTAATCGACTCACCCGACATTCCGCTCAATGTGTCGCGCTCCTACCTGCAGAGCGATGCCAATGTGAAGAAAATCTCATCCTACATCACCAAGAAAGTTTCGGCACGCCTTGAGGAGATTGCCAAGAACGATGCCAAGAACTTCGAGGAGAAGTGGAACGACATTAAGATTTTCATTGAGTATGGAATGCTCACCGATGAGAAGTTCTGCGAGTCGGCAATGAAGTTTGCCCTGCTTGAGGACGTTGACGGCAAGTTCCTCAAGATTAACGACTACAAGGAGCTTGTGAAGACGGCACAGACCGACAAGGACGACAACGTGGTGATGCTCTATGCCACCGACAAGGAGGCACAGTACAGCTACATCAAGGCAGCCACCGACCGCGGCTACAGCGTGCTGATGATGAACGGCCAGCTCGATCCCCACTTCGTGGGACTGCTCGAGAACAAGCTCGAGAAGACCCGCCTTGTGCGCGTGGACAGCGACGTGATCGACAACATCATTCCCTCGAAGGACAAGAAAGAGGCCGAGATAAGCGCACTGCAGCGCAACATTGGCTCCACCCTCTTCAAGTCGCAGATTCCGGCAATGGAGAAGTGCGAGTTCTATGTGGCATTTGAGGCCATGAACCCACAGGCAAGCCCCATCGTAATCACGCAGAGCGAATATATGCGCCGCATGAAGGAAATGGCAGCAATGCAGCCCGGCATGAGCTTCTACGGCGACATGCCCGACAGCTTCACCCTCACGCTCAACACCGAGCACCCGCTCGTGAAGTCGCTCCTCACCGGCGCCGAGAATGAGCTGAAGGATGCTATGCAGCCGCTGGAGGACCGCCTCGCCGAAATCAACAAGGAGATTGCCGCACTCAATGAGAAGCGCAGCAGCGGCACCGAGCTCACCGACGACGAGCGCAACACCCTCAACACCCGCGAGAACGACGCCAGCAGCGTGCGCAGCGAGGAGGAGAAGCTCGTGGCCGACTACGCCTCGAAGCAGGACAAGGTGAAACAGCTTGTGGACATTGCCCTCCTTGGCAACGGAATGCTCAAGGGCGAGGCCCTGAGCAAATTCCTTGAGCGCTCCATCTCCCTCCTGTAATGCAGGCTATAGCTGACGAGCGCCGTGCCGGGCTGAACAAGACAATTTGATTGAATAAAAATACCCTACCAAAAATCGGGACTTCCCCTGCTATGGAAGTCCCGATTTTTTTGTGAATAGCAATGGATTATGATTATTGATTCTTGCAGCATATTTTTCGTATGATTTGTGCGGAGAGAGCATAAAGGCTACCCTGGCAGACGCGGCGCGGTTGCTCTTCTATAAGTGGGGTGAATTGTAGGAAAAAAATGGTGGTGGTGATGGTTGTTTCAATAAAAATGAGTAACTTTGTGGCGTGAAATGCCGGCGAGGCCGGCGAGGAGGCTTCCCATGGGGCTGCGAGTGGCGGCTTTGTGGTGCATAGATTGTTGATACAACGACAGATACATATTATATTCAGGATTAATGATATCAGTTAGCAATTTAGGTATTCAGTTTGGTAAGAGAGTATTGTTCCAAGATGTGAACCTGAAGTTCACACCGGGAAACTGTTATGGAATTATCGGAGCCAATGGAGCCGGCAAGAGTACGCTCATGCGCATTCTTAGCGGGCAGTTGTCGCCCACACACGGCACAGTGAGCCAGGGCCCGGGCGAGCGCATGTCGGTGCTCAGCCAGGACCACTTTGAGTTTGACGAGTGCACGGTGATGGAGACGGTGCTCCGCGGCCACACCACGCTGTGGGAGGTAATGCAGGAAAAAGACGCGCTCTATGCCAAGGCCGACTTCACCGACGCCGACGGCATTCGCGCCTCGGAGCTTGAGGAGAAATTTGCCGAGATGGAGGGCTGGAACGCCGAGAGCGACGCCGCCGCGCTGCTGAGCGGACTGGGAATAAAGGAGGAGAAGCACTACACCCTGATGAAGGACATGAGCGCCAAGGAGAAGGTGCGCGTGCTGCTCGCAAAGGCACTCTTCGGCAACCCCGACAACCTGCTGCTCGACGAGCCTACCAACGACCTCGACCTCGACACCGTTACCTGGCTTGAGAACTACCTCTCCAACTTTGAGAACACGGTGCTTGTGGTGTCGCACGACCGCCACTTCCTCGATGCAATCTCCACCCACACTCTCGACATCGACTACAACAAGGTGACGCTCTTTGCCGGCAACTACAGCTTCTGGTATCAGTCGAGCCAGCTTGCCCTGCGCCAGCAACAGCAGCAGAACAAGAAGGCCGAGGAGAAGAAGAAGGAGCTCCAGGAGTTCATACGCCGATTCAGCGCCAACGTGGCCAAGTCGAAGCAGACCACCAGCCGCAAGAAGATGCTTGAGAAGCTCAACATCGAGGAGATTCAGCCCTCGTCGCGCCGCTATCCGGGCATTATCTTCACCCCCGAGCGCGAGCCGGGCAACAAGATTCTTGAGCTTCACGGCCTCACCGCCAGCGTGGAGGGTGAGATTCTCTTCCAGGACCTCAACCTCACCATTGAGAAGAACGACAAGGTGGTGTTCCTGAGCCGCGACCCGCGAGCCATGACGGCACTCTTTGAGATTATCACCGGAAACCGCAAGCCCGACAGCGGCACCTACGAGTGGGGACAGACCATCACCACCGCCTACCTGCCGCTCGACAACTCGGCATTCTTCAACACCGACCTCAACCTCGTCGACTGGCTGTGCCAGTTTAGCAACGACTCCAGCGAGATCTACCTCAAGGGCTTCCTGGGCAAGATGCTTTTCTCGGGCGAGGAAGTGATGAAGAAGGCTTCGGTGCTCTCGGGAGGCGAGAAGATGCGCTGCATGATTGCCAAAATGATGATGACCAATGCCAACACGCTCATCCTCGACACGCCCACCAACCACCTCGACCTGGAGTCGATACAGGCATTCAACAACACGCTCCAGGCCTTCAAGGGCAATATCATCATGTCGTCGCACGACCACGAGTTTATCCAGACCGTGGCCAACCGCATGGTGGAGCTCACCCCCAATGGCATCATCGACAAGATGATGGACTACGACGACTACATCAGCGACGAGAAGGTGCTCGCGCTCAAGGAGAAGCTCTATCAGAAGTGAGATATCAGATATTAGATATTAGATAACAGAGAATAATTCTTAATAATAGAGAAGTGATATGGTAAAACACATTGTAACATTCCGCCTCACCGGCACTCCCGAGGAGCGCAAGGAGGTGGCTCTCCGCTTCAAGGCCGCGCTCGAGGCTCTGCCCGGGCAGATTGATGTGCTCGAGAGCATCGAGGTGGGTATCAATGAGAACCCTAATGA
>CAMGFF010000072.1 GCA_946055125.1 uncultured Prevotellaceae bacterium
GTTCGGTGGCTTGGCGCATCTCCAAGGAGAAATTCATGGAGGGCGCTAAGGATTGGTTAAGCGACTTGAAGGTGCGTGCATCGCTCGGTCTCATCGGTGACGACTCGGGTTCTTCGGCCTACGCATTCCTCAGCACCTATGCTTTCGGAAGCAAGATTTTCCTCGACAACACCACTATGAACTCGGTGTATCTCAATTATATCGCCAATCCCAACCTCACCTGGACCAAGACACGCTCGCTCAACTACGGTTTCGACGCTACGCTCTGGAATGGTCTTCTGGCCGTTGAGTTCGATGCTTTCTACAACTACACCTACGATATCCTCCAGTCGCTCGGCACTGATTATCCTCCTTCCATGGGTGGTTACTATGAGAGCTATGGCAACATAGGCGCTACCGATGCCAAGGGTATCGACGTGCTCGTGACTCACAACCACAAGTTCATGGTGGCCGGCAAGCCTTTCCACTACAGCGTGGGTGCCAACGTGTCGTGGGCTAAGAACCGCTGGATTAAGTACCCCGACGCTGCCAACACTCCCGAGTGGCAGAAGGTGACCGGCACAAGCCTCAACGCTACCTATGGATGGGTGGCCGACGGCCTCTTCCGCTCTGAGGAGGAAATCGACAACTCTGCATGGTTTGGCACTCGTCCTAATGTGGGCGACATCAAGTATGTCGATCTCAATGGTGACGGTAAGATTGACTACGACGACCGTGGTCGCATCGGTCGCGGTCTGCGCCCCGAAATCACCTACGGTTTCACTCTCTCGGCCGACTGGAACGGTATCGACTTGAACGCTCAGTTCACCGGTGGTGCTAAGTTCGACGTGTCGATGACCGGTACCTACTACAACGGCTACGACGACAACACTATCTGGACCCAGTCGTTCAAGGAAGGCGGCAACTCGCCTCTCTACCTTGTGACTAACGCATGGAGCATCGACAACCCCAACGGCACAATGCCGCGCCTCACCACCGGTAACACTTCTCATGGTGGCGACAACGGTCTGGCTTCTACATTCTGGTTCCGCAAGGGCGACTATCTGCGCTTGAAGTCACTCCAGATTGGCTACACCTTCCCGAAGCAGTGGATGAGCAAGCTCAGCATCGAGAAGCTCCGCATCTACTTCCAGGGCTCAAACCTCTTCACTATCGACGACCTCCCCAAGGGCTTCGACCCCGAGTCGCCTGAGGTTAATAACGGATATTACCCACAGCAGCGTACTCTGATGGGTGGTTTAACTCTAACATTCTAAAAAACTGTATTATCGATGAAAACAAAGATTTTAGGTTGCTTATTCACAACTGCCGCTGCTCTGTCGATGGTGTCGTGTAGCGATTTCCTCGATACCACCCCTACCGACTCTGCTTCCGATAAGCTCATCTGGAGCAAGTATGAGTATGCTCAGCTGCAAGCCAACTATATGTATGAGGACCTCAACCTCATCAACGGCTACGGTGATGGAACCGGTTGCACCCGCGACTGCTTCATCGGCCTCTCTGAGTCGCTCACCGAGCTGTTTAAGTATGGCGGTTACAACTACACTTCTATGAACCGCATCCCCTCGGAGTTTGCCTATGGTGGCGCTTCCACTCTCACCAAGAGCTACGTGGATAGCTACCTCGGTTGCTGGGGCTCGATGTATCGCTACATCTCCACTGCCAACCAGAGCATATCCAACCTGCACAAGTATGGAACTTTCGCCGATGAGCAGAAGGCCGAAATCGAGGCTGAGTTCCGCTTCTTCCGCGCTTTCTACTATTTCACTCTCGCTAAGCGCTACTCTAAGATGATTCTCTACACCGACAATATGGAGGATTATCAAAAGGATCACGAGGCTGTGGGCCGCACCGAGGTCTATGAGCAAATCTTCAAGGACCTCACTTTCGCCGGCGAGCATCTGCCCGTGAGCATCAAGCCTAACAGCCGCCTCACTTCGGGTGTGGCTTACGCTCTGCTCTCTCGCGCAATGCTCTATGCCGAGCGCTGGCAGGATGCCAAGGACGCTGCCCTCAAGGTTATGGGTATGGGCTACTCTATGCCTGCCGACCTCGAGACTCCCTACACTCCCGGTGGCGAGGGCGCTATCTTCCAGTTCTGCTTCGACCTCACTGCACAGACTCACCAGTTCGACTGCTACTACTCTCCCGGTGGCGACAAGGCTGCTTTTGCCAATCCTGTGAGCGGTGGCTATGGCTGCCCCACCCAGGAAATGGTGGAGTCGTTTGAGCAAATCACCGGCGGAATCCCCGACTGGAGCCCATGGCACACTGCCGAGGGTACTCAGCAGACTCCTCCCTACGACCAGCTTGAGCCTCGCTTCGCTCACACCATTCTCTTCAATGGCGCCGACTGGAAGGGCCGCACTATCGAATCTTTCGTCGGTGGTGCCGACGGCTGGATGGAGTGGATGAAGCAGGATATGTGCGAGGGTAAGTCTTCCACAAGCTACTATCTGCGCAAGCGCGTCGATGAGGGCAACCTCTTCGCCAATGGCTCTAAGTGCACCAAGCCTTTCACTTTCATTCGCTATGCCGAGGTGCTTCTCAACTATGCCGAGGCTTGCTTCCGACTCAACGACGCCCCTGAGGCTGTCGCCAAGCTCAACGACGTGCGCACTCGCCCTGCAGTGGGTCTGCCCGCTCTCCCAAGCGGCCTCAGCGGCGATGCTCTCTTCGCTGCTATCCGCCAGGAGCGCAAGGTGGAGCTGGCCTACGAGGGTCACTACTACTGGGATATGCGCCGCTGGAAGCTCGCTCATACTGCTTTCTCCGGCAACCGCGCCCACGGATTCAAGATTGAGAAGGAGGCTAATGGCGCTCTCACCTACCACTATGTGGAGGTCGACGACCAGGACCGCAACTTCCCCGAGAAGATGTACACCAACCCCATTCCGCAAGACGAATTGGAGAACAACAAGTTGATTACTCAAGATCCTGCTTGGAACTAACCCTTTAATGAATCATCGAAAATGAAAAAGAATATTTTATTGCTCCTTGCGGTGGTGATGCTCGCCATGTCTTCGTGCGAAGACCCTAAGTATGTCGCTCCTACCGCCGACCGCCAAGGACTCACAAGTCTCACCGCCATCTTCACAAGTGGTCCTTTCGTCGACCAGACGATGGCTAAACTCGACATCACCGACCCGATCCCCGATCGCCTCGTGATTCCTGTTCCCTACTTCTACCCCGTCACCAGCCACGACGAAACGGCGCAGTACATGACTCGCGTGCGAGTGCAGGCTGCTCTTGCTGCCAATTGCTACATCTCGCCGGCTCTCACCGTTCTCGACCTCACCAAGGATAATGAGTTCACTTTCACCGATGCCCAGGGCAACAGCAAGAAAATCATTATCACCGGTGAGCGCGTGAAGTCCGACGCTTGCGAGCTCCTCTCTTTCGCTACCGTCGAGCCGGCTATCTCCGGCATCATCGACAAGACGAAGAAGACGGTGTCGCTCGTCGTGTCCGACCCCTCTATCGACCTCTCGGCTGTAACTGCTAAGGCCGACATATCGGCTCACGCTACTATCACCCCCGACCCTGCTACTCCGCAGGACTACAGCAAGCCGGTGAAGTTCACCGTTACTGCCCACAATGGCACCTCAAGCCAGGAGTACACCGTGGTTGTAGAGCAGCCTGAGAAGATCGACCAGGGCTTCAACAAGGAGACTGTTGAGCTTCTCTTCAACATGGATCCTGTGGCCAACCTCGGCATGCCGGCTTTCGACGTGGAGGTGGGTCCCACTATCGCTGCTATCGACGGCAAGGTTATCCTCTGCCCGGGCAATGGCTCTACTCCTATCTACGTCAATGGCCAGACGGGTGCTAAGCTGGGCGAAATCAACCTAGGGCAGGCTGTGCCGGGTGCCGTCACTAACGACGAGGCCGAGCACCTCCTCATCTGCAACCACACCGAGGCCTCTGGCATGATGAGCATCTACGCCACTTCTTCGGTCACCGAGGCTCCCAAGCTACTCACTTCGTTCACCAATAATTGCGACCTCGCCTTTGGCTCGAAGATTAAGTGTATCGGCGACATCACCAAGGATGCTCTCATCACTATCACTCACGAGGGTGTCGCAGGTGTCACCACAAGCAGCAAGTTCACCGCCATCCTAATCAAGGACGGCAAGGTGGGCGAGCCACAAATCATCGACATCTCTGCCTCGGGCTACGGCTGGGGTGGTGCTCCGGTTAACTTCACTACCGTAGTGCCGCGCACCAAGAACCTCAGCGACGGCGTGTTCCTCAGCTTCTACGAGCCGAGCGAGTTCTCTCACGTTGCCGGCGACTGGGCTACCGTTACTGGCCGATTCCCGAGCGATACTTCGGGCTGGGGATTGAATCCCAACTGTCTCGACTCTAAGGCATTCAACAACCAGAACTACGTTGCGCTCTTCGTTGTCAGCCACTTCCCGGCATGGGGTATGGGTCCGCAAATCTACCTCTACAACGTGAGCAACATGGACAAGTTCACCGGCAACGACATCACCGACCTCGCTTGCCTTGAAATTGCCAACAGCAACATTGAGTGGTATCAGGTGGGTTCCTACTCTGTCGCATCAGGCGATGTGGTAATCGCTCCGAGTGCCGACGGCTACAAGCTCTATCTCTACTACTACGACCACAACTCGCAGGCTTTCGGTGGCTACACCGCCGACTGCATCAAGCGCTGATGTCACTCATTTGTAGTTGAGATTATCTCAATGTAAAGAACCGCGCTCGTAGCGTCGCCCTCGGCCACAGTTGCTGTGGCTCTCTACGGCACCTCTTTTCAGGGCTGCGAGCCGTGCGAGCAACGCATCGTAGATGCGTGATTATGGTTAACCCCACACAGGTAGTGTCGGAGGCACTGCCTGTGTGGGGAAAGCCATAAAAAGTGCCTAAGCGTGTCGTAGATACGCGATTATGGCATCCCATTTTTATTAATCACCCGGTTAAAAGTTATATCAAAGTTACAGTTATGGTTACAGTTATTGTTACAGTTACAGTTTAAGTTTAAGTTTAAGTTTAAGTTATATCTACCTCAATCCAATAACTCCTAACTATTAACTCCTAACTATTACAAACTATGCTTAGAAAATTCACTCTTTTAACTGCCGCATGCCTCACTTTCGCAGCTTTTGCTACAAGCTGCGGCGAGGACAACGGCAAAATTCAGTGGTGGGACTGGAGCTACAACGCTCCCGAACCTGAGCCGGAACCCGAGCCCGAGCCGGAGCCCGAGCCTCCCACCGACCCATTCGTCGAAAAGGGCTGGACCGATGCCTCAGCCAATTTCGGCGCTCTCCCCGAGCACATCAAGGTTTACTCCTCGCCCGAAAATGTGGTTGAGGGCAAAAAGTGCCTTGCATATATCGCCGTGGCCGATGCCTCTAAAGCTACTTTCAGCGTCCTCGGCGAGGAGAAGGGCTACAACACTCCAAGTCAGTTCTTCGAGGCTCAAAAGCACTCCGTTATCATCAATGGCGGTTTCTTCTGGGACGGTGCTTCACTCAGCCTCATCTGGCGCAACGGCGCTATGGTCTGCCCTAATGTGCAGGTCGATAGCCCCGACTGGACCTCTACCTACTACTACATGCCGCGCGGCACTTTCGCTCAGCGTGCCGATGGCTCGTTCTTCGTGGGCTGGACCTATACCACCACGAGCAACAAAACCTACTGGTATCCCACCTCTATGCCTCTCGAGGCAGGCAAGGTGCCTTCGCTCTCCTATCCCGCCGGTGGCGAGAACTTCGAGGCTGCAACTGCCATTGGCGGTGGCCCGGTGCTGGTGCGTGAGGGTAAGGTCATCAATAGCTACGAGGATGAGTATCTGCTCATCAACCCCACAAGCAACCGTCCGCGCACTGCTATCGGCTTCAACCCCTCGGCCGGCCGGCTCATCTACTTCGTTTGCCAGGGCGATGGCTTCGACAGCTGTCCTGGTATGACGCTCGAGGATGTCGCAAATGTGATGCTCGGCCTCGGCTGCACCGAAACTTGCAACCTCGATGGCGGTGGCTCATCGTGTATGCTCATCAATGGGCAGGAAACAATCAAGCCCAGCGACGGCCGTCAGCGCTCCGTCGTCTCTGCCGTTGCTCTCGACTAAACCGCAAGCAACGAATCGTAGATGCGTGATTATGGTAGCTCCACAACTAATCTATTCAAAAAGAACAAAATGAAACTCAACAATCTTCTCAAATCCTCTCTTTTCGTAGCCATGGCGGCTCTCATTCTCCCTTCTTGCGGCGACGACAACAAGGTGCAATGGTGGGACTGGGATAACGAAAAAGAAGAACCTAAACCCGACCCGGAGCCTGACCCCAACCCCGACCCGGAGCCTGAGCCGGCCGAGGCTAAGCCCCGATTCATCTGGATTGATGCTGCCGCCAATTTCTCCGAGTTCGCAAATAGCCAGGATAACATTCGCCGCGACCTTGAGAAGGCTCGCAATGCCGGATTCACCGACATTGTTGTCGATGTCCGCCCATCCGAGGGCGATGTGCTCTTTAAGTCGTCGGTGGCTCAGGAGGTGAAGAAGCTCGACTGGTGGTCGCCATCGGGCTACAAGTTCTTCGAGCGCACTGCCTCTTGGGACTACCTCCAGGCTTTCATCGACATTGGCCACGAGCTGGGACTGCGTGTCAATGCTGCCATGAACACCATGGCGGGCGGCTGCCGCTATCTCTATGGCCTCGGCGAGCAGGGTATGCTCTTCCGTGAGCCTGATAAGAAGTCGTGGGCTACCACTCTGTGGCTCGACGGCAAGCTCGTCAATGCCATGGACTGCGACGACGATGCCTATGCCACTAAGTTCTTCAATCCCGCCAACGACGATGTGCAGCAATATTTGCTCACCATCATCTCCGACCTCGCTAAGTACGACCTCGACGGCATTTTCCTCGACCGCTGCCGCTACGATGGCATGGCAAGCGACTTCAGCGACATTTCGAAGCTGAAGTTTGAGCAATTCCTCGGCTCCTCTGTGAGCAACTTCCCGGCTTGCACCGACGGAGCCTATCGCAAGCAGTGGCTGGCTTTCCGCGCTCAGGTTATCCGCGACTTCATCGTGAAGGCCCGAAAGGCGGTGAAGGACCAAAATCCCAACCTCCGTTTCGGTGTCTATGTCGGTGCTTGGTACTCGTCATACTATGAGTATGGAGTCAATTGGGCAAGCCCTAACTACGATGCTACTGCCGATTTCTCTTCTTGGGCAAGCAAGGAGTGGAACCAAGCCGGTTATGCCGACCAGCTCGACTTCCTTCTCCTCGGTGCCTACGCCGGTGCCAACAGCATCTATGGCAGCACCGAGTGGACTTGCCAGGGCTTCTGCTCTCGGGCGCAGAAGTATCTCGCCGGTGCAGTGAAGTTTGCCGGTGGCCCCGATGTGGGCAATGGCTCCGGATTTGAAAATGGTGGCCAGGGCAATGCCGTGAGGCAGTCGGTCGATGCTTGCATCAACGCCTCCGATGGCTACTTCCTCTTCGATATGGTTCACGTGCGCCAGTATGGCTACTGGAACTACTTGAAAATGGGCATCGACGACTATCTCAAGACTCTAAAATAATGAAAACTACCTCTAAACTCTCTATCCTGAATGTTGCAAGCCTCGTGCTTGCAGCATTCTTCTCCTTTAGCTCTGCTTTGGCGCAGGGCGTTGTCACTCGCACTGTCTCCGGTAAGGTCGTGGCCGGCAAGAAACCGCTCGCCGGCGTTCCCGTAACCGATGGCTCCAACTTCGTCACCACCGACGCTCGTGGCTGCTACCGCATCGTCACTCTCGCCGACTCGCGTTTCATCTACATCTCCACCCCTGCCGGTTTCGATGTGCCTTTGGTCAATGGCACCGTGCCGCAGTTCTTCAAGGCGCTTAACGCTACCGACAGCATCTACGATTTCCACCTCTCTCGCTCTAAAACGGACGACCGCCGGCACTCGTTCCTCGTCTTCGCCGATGTGCAGGCTACCTACGATGAGGATTATGCGCAGTTCAGCCGCGACATCATTCCCGACGTGAACGCTACTGTCGCTCACTATCGCAACCGTGGCGTGAAGTTCTTCGGAACCGATGTGGGCGACTTCATCGGCGGTATTCCTCAAACCTACATGCAGGTCTATGCCCGTGCCACCGAGCCCCTCAACTTACCTTTCTTCCGCACCATTGGAAATCACGACATGGATTGCGAGGGCCGCAGCTATGAGTCGTCTTTCCGCTCTTTCGAGCAATTCTTCGGCCCGGTGAATCACTCTCACAATGTGGGCAATGCTCACTATGTGTTCCTCAATAATTGCTTCTTTGCCGGTATCGGCATCAACTATATCGGCTACCTCCCCGAATCTACTCTCCGCTGGCTTGAGCAGGACCTCGCTCTCGTCCCCAAGGATAAGATTCTTTTCATCTTCATGCACATTCCCACTGGCGAGAATGCAAATATCCATGAGGCGCATTTCAGCACCGACTGGCTCAACAACTCCCGTCACCTCTTCGAGATTATCAAAGACCGCACCGCTCACATAATCTCCGGTCACACTCACTTCCAGCTCAACAATGAGTATTCCGACCGCCTATTTGAGCACAACACTGCCGCCGTGTGTGGCACTTGGTGGCGTTGCGAGGAGTGCATGGATGGTACGCCTCGTGGTTATGCCGTCTTCGATGTCGATGGCTACGATGTGCAGTGGCGATACAAGTGCGCCGGCTATCCCGCCGACTACCAGATGCGTGTCTATCCCCCGGGCTCCTGCGAGGAGTGCCCCGACGATGTCGTCGCCAATGTGTGGAACTACGATTCGCGCTGGCGGGTCGAGCTCCTCGAGAATGGAGCTGTTACCGCTCAAATGTCGCAGTTCACCGGCTTCGACCCCATCTCTAAGGCGCATTGCCTCGACAAAAGCGTGGTGCTCTACGACTGGATCTCGCCTATCCCTAATGGCCACATGTTCCGCGCCAAGCCCTCTATCCCCGGCTCGAAGCGCGTGGTGCGGGTCACCGACCGTTTTGGCAACATCTACCTCAGCGAGGTGAAGTAGTGGTTCAATCCTGCGGTGCAAAGTTACCGCTTCCGCTCCCGCTTTTTATCCCTAAAAAGTAATTAGTCACCCCCCGAAAAAATTTTTTCTAAAAACTAAAAACATAATGAAACGCTTTTCCTTCATCTTTCTTTTAGCCCTCTTTTTT
>CAMGFF010000073.1 GCA_946055125.1 uncultured Prevotellaceae bacterium
AAAAAGTGGATTTATAAGGAGGAAATTAGTAACTTTGCGGTTGAAAAGCAGAAAGGAGGTAGAAACGATAGCCGATGATAATAAGGTTTGAGAAAGAATATCTTCGCGAATTGTATGAAACCGGCAGCACCGGCGACAAGAAGCACCGGTATCAGCCGGAAGTTGTGAGGCGGTATCAGCTTCGCGTGAAAACGCTTGAAAAAGCATTAGCGATAGAGGAATTGTTCCCCTTGGTGTCATTACACTACGAAGTGCTAAAAGGTGACAAGGCGGGAATATCTTCAATTAGAGTAGATAAGCGATATCGCATAGAGTTTACAGTGGAAGAAATACTTGGTCATAAATTGTTGACGGTATGCAATATCCTCGAATTGTCGAATCACTATAATTAGAACAGCTATGAGTGAATATGTTTGCCAACGACCGATACACCCAGGCGAGCTTCTGAAAGACGAAGTAGAGAGCCGAGGGCTAATGCAGAAAGCACTTGCCGAGCAGATGGGATTGCCCTACACTGCGCTCAACGACATACTGAATGGCCGCCGTAACCTCACGGCGCAGGTGGCCATGCTCTTTGAGGCAGCACTTGGCGTGAGTGCTGAGATGCTTTTGCGTATGCAGCTCGATTACACCATGCGCATGGCGAGGAAAGACAAGAAATTCAGTGCGCGGCTTGAGGCAGTGCGCAACTATGTGCCGGCGTGAGCGTGAGGCACAGAAAGACCGGCTGAATAGCGATAACATCACCCGCAGTGGGCGCTCTGTGGAGCGCCGGGCTGCGGGTGGCTTTTTTTATGCTTATTGTGTGGAGGGTGGAAATGTGGGAGGAAATGTGGTTGAAATTGTGGAAAATCTGGCGAAATTGTGGAATAATGATAAATTATAGCTATATTTGCACGATTATAACGTAATGTGGAGGGCTGCATTGCCGCGAAGAGGTGGTGCGGTCGTCGCAATGAATTGTGTAAAAAAAGGATTTATGAAGGACATGGACTTTGGATATGTGAGAGTGGCAGCTGTGACTCCACGGGTGAATGTGGCCGACTGCGACTTCAATGCCACGCAGATTATTGAATCGGTGAGCGAGGCGGCCGCACGCGGGGCGAAGGTGATTGTCACGCCCGAGCTGGGCATCACGGCCTACACCTGCGGCGACCTTTTCCACCAGGTGTCTCTGCTCGATGCCGCCGAGGCTGCACTTGCGCGCGTGGCCGAGGCCACAGCCGGGCTCGATGCCCTGGTGGTGGTGGGCGCACCGCTTCGCTGTGGCGGAGTGCTCTACAACTGCGGCGTGGCGATGAGCCATGGCAAGCTGCTTGGAGCGGTGCCAAAGACCTATCTGCCCAACTATAAGGAATTCTATGAGCGACGCTGGTTTGCGCCGGCCACGGTGCTTGGGCAAGGGGTGGCCATGGTGTGTGGCACGGAGCTGCCGGTGAGCACCGCGCAGCTTTTCACCCACGGCAAGCTGAAGGTGGCGGTGGAGCTTTGTGAGGACCTGTGGACCACAATTCCTCCCAGCAGCTACGCCACGCTTGCCGGGGCCAATGTGGTGGTTAACCTCTCGGCGTCGAATGAGGTGATAGGGAAGCACGGCTACCTGCTGTCGCTCATCAAGCAGCAGTCGGCGCGGTGCCGTGCGGCCTATGTATACGCTTCGTCGGGCTACGGGGAGTCGTCGACCGACCTGGTGTTTGCCGGGAAGGCAATCGTGGCCGAGAATGGCCGCTTGCTTGCCGAGGGCGAGCGCTTCAGCACCACCGGCACTTGCGCGATTGCCGACATCGACCTGCAGCTGCTCGATGGCGAGCGCATGGTGGCCACGAGCTATGCCGACAGCCAGCTGCAGGCCCGCGGCTATGAGGAGAGGCCGATAGGCCTTTCGTCGCTGCGCAGCGACGATGGCACGCTGCTCAGGCCCATAGCGCGGCATCCATTTGTGCCAAGCGACGACCGCCTGCTGAGCGACCGCTGCGAGGAGATAATCAGCATACAGGTGGCGGGGCTGATGCGCCGCCTCGACCATATTCACTGCAAGAGCCTTGTGGTGGGCGTGTCGGGAGGACTCGACAGCACCCTCGCGCTGCTTGTGGCAGCGCGGGCCTTCGACCGCCTGGGGATGAGCCGTGAGGGCATTACGGGAATCACCATGCCGGGCTTTGGCACCACCGGGCGCACCTACAACAACGCCCTTGCGCTGATGCGTGCGCTTGGGGTGACGATAAAGGAAATATCGATAGTGGCGGCTGTGAAGCAGCACTTTGCCGACATAGGCCAGGACCTCGACTGCCACGACGTGACCTACGAGAACTCCCAGGCTCGCGAGCGCACGCAGATTCTCATGGACTATGCCAACAAGTGCGGCGGCATTGTGCTCGGCACCGGCGACCTCTCGGAGCTTGCCCTGGGCTGGGCCACCTACAATGGCGACCACATGTCGATGTATGGCGTGAACACGAGTATACCCAAGACGCTGGTGATATACCTTGTGCGGTGGTTTGCCGAGAAGGGCTTTGCCGCCGACGTGGAGGCGCGGCGCACCCTGCTCGATATAGTCGACACGCCAATCAGCCCCGAGCTGATACCCGCCGATGAGCAGGGCAACATAAAGCAGAAGACAGAAGACCTGGTGGGGCCCTATGAGCTGCACGACTTCTTCCTCTATTATGCCATGCGCCATGGCTTTGCGGCCGAGAAGATACTCGACTTGTGTGAGCGGGCCTACCGGGGCTGCTATGGGCGCGACTACATAGAGCACTGGCTGCGGGTGTTCTACCGCCGCTTCTACCAGCAGCAGTTTAAGCGGTCGTGTATGCCCGACGGGCCTAAGGTGGGCAGCGTGAGCCTGTCGCCACGCGGCGACTGGCGCATGCCGAGCGACGCTTTTATCAGTTAGGAGTTATTAGTGAGGAGTTGTTAGTGGGGAGTTGGGAGTTGTTAGTGGGGAGTTGGGAGTTGTTAGTGGGGAGTTAGGAGTGGGGATGGGGTGTTTAATTTGTTTTGGAGATGAAGATATTGCAGGTTATATATAGAATCATCAGGAGCTTGCTTGTGGCGGGGATTGCTGCCGCAGTGGGGCTTTATGTGGTTTTGTATGTAGTGCTGTCGGTGCCGCAGGTTCAGGAGCGTGTGAAGCGGATAGGGGAGGAGGAACTCTCGAAGTTGCTTCACACTGAGGTGAGTGTGGGCAGGCTGAATATTGCGCCATTCAATGAGGTGGTGCTGCACGATGTGCTTGTGCCCGACCGGCAGGGCGACACGCTGCTGAGCGTCGACAAGATAGGCGCGGGCTTCAGTATCTACAACCTGGTGGCCCGCAGGCGCCTGGTGTTCACCTATGCCGAGGTGATAGGGCTGAATGGCCATGTGCGGCGTGCCGACAGGCAGTCGGCCACCAATGTGCAGTTTATCATCGATGCGCTTAGCCCCAAGGACCGCACTAAGCCTCCCACACGCTTCGACTTGAAGATTTACAACATAGTGCTGCGCCGGAGCAGCGTGAGCTATGATGTGGCGAGTGAGCCTCGGCGAGCCGTGGGCTTCGACCCTAACCACATAGCTGTGAGCCAGCTGCGTGCCGATGTGGCTATACCAAGGCTCAAGAACGACGACATTGTGATAGAGCTCAAGCGCCTCTCGCTGCGTGAGCGTTGCGGCTTTGTGCTCACCAATATAGCCGCCAAGACAAGCATAGGCAAGCAGGCCCTTGGCGTGGAGAACCTGCGCGTGGAGCTGCCGCACTCGCTGGTGGCAATCGACAGCTTTGGCCTCACCTACAGCGACCTGAAGAATCTGGGCCGGGAGCTTGGCAGCCGGCCCATGAAGCTCGATGTGGCCAACTGCTATATCACTCCGAGCGACCTCAGCGGCTTTGTGCCGCAGCTTGGCGACTTCGACAAGAGGTTCTCTATTACCGCCTCGCTGCGCGGCAACACCGAGAGGCTTGAGGTGCCCGTGGTGGCCATCACCACCGACGACAACCGCGTGAGCCTCACCATGCGCGGCGATGTGGAGAACCTGGCCGACAAGGAGCGCCTCAAGTTCAGCCTCAGCCATCTCGACGTGCATGCCGACGCCAGCGAGATTGCCTCAATCACCGGCAGCCTTGCGCAGCTCTCGCCACAGGCTCGACGCATGATTGGGCAGTGTGGCAACGTGAGGGTGAGTGGCACGGCGAGTGGCACGGCGGCCCGCGTCAACTTCAGGGGCGACCTGGGCACCTCGCTTGGCTCGGTAAGGCTCAATGGCGTGTTTGCCCACAAAGAGCGCATGCGCGTGCAGAGCTACAAGGGGGCGGTGAGTACCAATGGCTTCGCCATAGGCAGGCTTCTAAGCAACGAGCAGCTCTTAGGCTCGGCTGCAGTGGATGTGGAAGTGGATGTGCTTAGGCAGGGCAATGACGTGAGCGGCACCGGCACCGGCCGCGTGAACTATGTGGACCTGAAAGGCTACCGCTACAGCGGCATAGTGGCCGATGTGGCCATAAAGAAAGACCACTACGAGGGCACTCTCACCATCGACGACGACAACCTAAAGCTCCAGGCCGAGGGCTCCTATACCAACATCGACGGCACTATGGCACTCGAGATGCAGGCTGCCGCCAGCGACATCAGCCTCTCCAACCTCAACCTGAGCACGAAATACCCCGGTCACAGGCTGGGCTTTGATGCCGAGGCATCGCTCACCGCCCACAACATCTATGAGGCTGTGGGCAGCCTCATGCTGCACAACATCTCCTTTGCCGACGCAGCCAACGAGGGTGTGCACATCAACGACTTCGTGCTCACCTCGCTCAACGCCGGCACCGACGGCACGCAGCAGATTAAGCTCAACTCCGACTTCATAAATGGCGAGGTGACCGGCAGCTTCGACTGGCGCAACATAGGCAAGGCTCTCAGCAACATGGCCGCCACTGCCATGCCATCGCTCATAGGGCACCGGGACATTGACCGGGAACCGGGCGACAGGGTGAACTGCTTCGACTACAGCCTCAATGTGTCGCTGCCCGATGAGCTCTGCAAATTCCTCAAGCTGCCTGTGACGCTCATTGTGCCAATCACCATCGACGGCAGCGTGAACGAGAACAGCTCCCGTGCCGACCTCAACCTAAGCATCCCCTACCTGGTGCAGAAAAACAAGGTGATTGAGGACACACGCGCCCGCCTGAGCCTCGGCGAGGAGGGGGAGAACATAGGTCTCACGGCTCACACCAAGATGCCTCTGAAGAAAGGCAAGATGGACCTCGACATAGCCCTTAATGCCGTGCTCGACCGCCTCGACACCGATGTGAGCTGGCGTGTGGACCGCGACACCGAGTTCTCGGGCAACGTGAACATGAGCGCACTGCTCTCACGCACAGCCGATGAGCATAGCACCCTGTGTGCCGACATCGACATCAACCCCACCCACATGACATTCAACGACACCGTGTGGCAGATGCATCCTGCCAAGGTACTTGTGAAAGGACGCAACGTGAACGTGCAGGGATTCTGCGCGAGCTGCGACAAGCAATACATCGCAATCGACGGCGAGGTGTCGGACGACGAGATGTCGCAGATATGCGTGGACTTGAGCGACATCAACCTCGACTATGTGTTCCAGACGCTCGCCATCGACAATGTGATGTTTGGCGGACGTGCCACCGGGAGGCTGTATGCCACACATGTATATTCCGACGACCCCAAGCTCTCCACCCCCAAGCTACACGTTGAGGGGCTTGCCTACAACGGCGCGGTGCTTGGCAACACCGACATAGTGAGCCGCTGGGACAACGACGCCAAGGCCGTGACCATCGACACCGAGATAGAGCAGCCCAACGGCCTGCGGTCGGCAATAAGCGGCGCAATCTTCCCCACAATGGACTCGCTATATTTTGAGTTCCGCACCAACAAGGTCGACATACGCTTCATGAAGCCCTTCATGAGCGCCTTCACGAGTGATGTGGAGGGCGAGGCATCGGGCTTCGCCTGCCTCTATGGCAACTTCAAGCGCATCAACCTCTATGGCGACATACTCGTCGACAGGCTGAAGATGAAGCTCGACTACACCAACACCTACTACACGGCGAGCGGCGACTCCATACACATCGTCCCCGGCGAGATAATGCTTCGCGACATCACCCTGAGTGACCTCGAGGGGCACACCGCGCGGCTCAATGGCTGGGTGCGTCACAACTTCTTCCACGATGCCTCATTCAACTTTCAGGTGACCGACGCACGCAGCCTGCTGTGCTACGACGTAACGCCTGAGCTGTCGGAGCGCTGGTATGGCCACATCTATGGCAACGGCGCGGCATTCGTGCGCGGCGAGCCGGGTGTGGTGGATATCGACGTGAACATGCGCACGGCCGACAACAGCCGCTTCTCATTCGTGCTCTCTGACGCGGTGCAGGCCACCGAGTATAATTTCATAACCTTCACCGACTCTCACAAGAAAGTCAACGAGGAGAAAGAGCTCGACTATGTGCAGCAGCGACTGCAGGAGATAGAGCGCAGCCAGAAGAAGCAGGAAGCTGCCGCCGCCACACGCTACAGCATCAACCTCATGGCCGACGTCACGCCTCAGGCGCAGATGGTGCTGATAATGGACCCCGTGGGGGGCGACCGAATAAAGGCTACCGGTGCGGGCGGCCTGCGCATGACCTATAGCAGCACCGACGATGCCCTCACCATGCGCGGCGACTACACCCTGGAGAAAGGCAGCTACAACTTCACCCTGCAGGACATCATCGTGAGGGAATTCCAGATTAAGGACGGGAGCAAGATAAGCTTCGACGGCGACCCGTTCAATGCTAAAATCGACGTGACCGCCAGCTACCCTGTGAATGCCAACCTCAGCGACCTCGATGAGTCGTTCTCGACCGACAAGGACATGAACCGCACTAACGTGCCCGTGCACGCGCTGCTCAAGGTGATGGGCGCTATCGCCGAGCCTGAGATTAAATTCGACCTTGAGTTCCCCACACTCACCCCCGAGGCCTACCGCAAGGTGAAAAGCGTGATAAGCACCGACGACATGATGAACCGCCAGATTATCTACCTGCTTGCGCTCAACCGCTTCTACACGCCCGACTACATGGGCGCAACCTCCACACGCAACAATGAGCTTGCCTCGGTGGCATCATCGACCATATCTTCGCAGCTGAGCAGCGTGCTGGGACAGCTAAGTGAGAACTGGAGCATCTCGCCAAACTTCCGCAGCGACAAGGGCGACTTCTCCGACATCGAAGTGGAGCTTGCCCTGTCGAGCCAGCTGCTCAACAACCGCTTGCTGCTCAACGGCAACTTCGGCTACCGCGACAACACGATGAACACACGCAACTCCAATTTCATTGGCGACTTCGACCTCGAGTATCTGCTCACCAAGAATGGCAACATTCGATTCAAGGCCTACAATCACTTCAACGACCAGAACTACTACATTAAGAGCGCACTCACCACGCAGGGAATAGGTGTGGTGTTCAAGCATGATTTTGACCGCCTCTTCGACTTCCTGAAGAAGAGACCCACCCCTCAGCCCACAGCAAAGCCCCTCCACGCACCAGCCGACAGCACCGGCACCGGAAAGGAGGTGATGCAATGAGGGTGTGGATTGTTGCACTGATTGTGGTGCTCGCTGTGGCCGATGTGGCTCAAGCCAGGCAACTTCCGACCGTCGCTGCCGACACCCTGCAGGCAGTGGAACTCACTCCCGACGACGGCGACAGCATCGACGGCAGCGAGAGTAATCATGACCGCCGCATTGCCTATGACCTACTCAAGCGCGACAAGGACTACTGGAAGCGAATGCTACTGAAGGGCAAGCTCGACCTCAAGGACACAACGATAATATATCCAAGGTTTGTGAAGCTGTGCGTGGATTTCTACAACTGGGCCGACCGCACCTTCAATACCTACGACCCTGAATATGTGGTGGGCACAAGAAAGAAATGGAAGCTCATGGCCAAGAGCGACAACTGGATTGACAACTACGACCTGCATCTGCCAAAAAGCACTACCGTGCGGATTTTGTCGGACGTGTGCAGCAACTTTGGTGGCTCTTTATCCTATATGGCTGTGAGCTTGGGGTATATGTTTGACGTCGACAATGTGTTTGGCGGCAAGGCGGTATCGCACAAGAAGTGGGATTTCAACTTCAGTTGCGCACTCATTTGCGCCGACCTATACTTTGCAAGTAACACAGGCTCCACGCAGATACGTCGCTTTGGCAGCTACAAAGACGGGGCATGGATAAATCACCCTCTGCGCGACATTCGCCTTGAGAGTTATGGAGTGGACGTATATTATTTCTTCAACAACCGAAAGTATTCGCAGGGTGCGGCCTACAACTTCTCTAAAATACAAAAGCGCAGCGCCGGCTCGCTCATAGCCGGAGTGACTGTGTCGTCGCAAGATGTGTCGCTCGACTTCTCCAGGTTGCCCAACTCTATGATAGCCGTGCTGCCCGACTACAGCAACCTCCATTACCGCTTCCGCTACTACGACTACTGCTTCCTTGTGGGCTACGGCTACAACTGCGTGATGGGACCTCACTGGCTCTTCAATATCACAGCCTTGCCGTCGCTTGGCTTCAAGCACTGCCTCATCGACTCCGAGGAAGGCCGCAACAATATCTTATCGGCCAATATCAAGGCCAAGATGTCGTTTGTGTATAATCACAAGCAGCTTTTTGCCGGCATGCTTGCCAAGATGGATATGCACTGGTACTCGAGCCGACGCTACAATTTCTTCAATTCAATAGAGTATGTGAATTTTGTGGCCGGCTTCAGGTTTTGACAAAGCATAGGCGCGGTTTATGCTGAGGGTGTAACATAACCGAGAGTGGGGTGTGGTTTGCACCACCTTTCCGCTAAAGGAAAAATATTCTTTATCGTTGCGGTGTGTAAGTATCGCGAATTTTTACTACATTTGCACAAAAACAGCAGCTATGGCAGAAAAGGAGATTGGCAAGAAACGGAAGCGTATTCCCTATGGGATGATGAACTTCGTGGCGGTTCGCGAGGACGACTGCTACTATGTGGACAAGACTCGGTTTATCGAGAAGGTGGAGTACGCCAACAAGTTCTTCTTCTTCATCCGTCCGCGCCGTTTCGGCAAGAGCCTCAC
>CAMGFF010000074.1 GCA_946055125.1 uncultured Prevotellaceae bacterium
AGGTTAATGTTGTGTTAATCATCGGCAACACTCAATTTTTTTGGTTAAATTTGCATTACGAAATTTCAAGACGATACTATTATGGCAAAAATAAGAGGTGCAGTAACAATCGAAGAGGAGAGATGCAAGGGCTGCAGCCTGTGCGTAAAGGCGTGCCCGGCAAGCGTGTTGTCGCTTCAGCCCAAGGAGGTGAACAACCGAGGCTATCACTATGCTTTCATGAGCTCGCCCGAGCAGTGCATAGGCTGCGCAAGCTGCGCAATGGTGTGTCCCGATGCCTGCATTGAGGTATATCGCGTGAAAGTCAACTAATCACGCCACCCGTTTTTTTTCAGAATAATAATCACACTTATCACACATAAGGAAAATGGAAGAAGTAAGATTGATGAAAGGTAACGAAGCCCTCGCACACGCGGCTATCCGCTATGGCGCCGACGGGTACTTCGGCTACCCAATCACTCCACAATCGGAGGTGCTCGAGACCCTTGAGGCCGAGATGCCCTGGGAAACCACCGGAATGGTGGTGCTGCAGGCCGAGAGCGAGGTGGCTGCCATCAACATGGTGTATGCCGGCGCTGCCTGCGGCAAGGCGGTGTTCACATCATCATCGAGCCCCGGCGTGAGCCTCATGCAAGAGGGCATTTCTTATATCGCGGCAAGCGAGCTGCCCGCACTAATCATCAATGTGATGCGCGGCGGCCCCGGGCTTGGCACCATTCACCCCTCGCAGGCCGACTACTTCCAGGCGTGCAAGGGCGGAGGCCACGGCGACTACCACTGCATCGTCCTCGCCCCCTCGAGCGTGCAGGAGATGTGCGACTTCGTGGGCCTGGGCTGGGACCTCGCCTTCAAGTACCGCACTCCGGCTATGATTCTCGCCGACGGCGTGGTGGGACAGATGATGGAAAAGGTGATACTCCCCGAGCAGCGGCAGCGCCGCACCGAGGAGGAAGTGCGCCGCCAGTGCCCCTGGGCCACAACCGGCAAGAAGGGCCGCAAGCAGAATGTGGTAACCTCGCTTGAGCTCGACGACGACCGCATGGAGCAGAACAACCTGCGCTTCCAGCGCACCTACCGAGAAATCGAAAAGCACGAAACACGCATTGAGCTTCTCAACACCGATCACTGCGACTACCTCCTCGTGGCTTTCGGCAGCATGGCACGAATATGCCAGAAGGTGATGGAGCTCGCCGCCGAAAAGGGCATAAAGCTCGGCCTTGCCCGTCCTATTACCCTGTGGCCCTTCCCTGCTCAGCAAATCGCCGAGGCGGCACGCCACTGCAAGGGCATACTCGTGGTGGAGCTCGACGCTGGGCAGATGATTGAAGACGTGAAACTCGCCGTGAATTGCAGCATCGACGTGCAGCACTACGGCCGCATGGGCGGAAACGTCCCCTCGCCCGACGAGGTGCTCAACGCCTTCGAGAACCTATTCATCAACAAAAAATAACCAAGGCTATGGATATCAACGATATAATCAAACCCGAGAACCGCGTGTACAAGCGCCCGGCTCTGCTCAACGACTGCCACATGCACTATTGCCCCGGCTGTAGCCACGGTGTGGTGCACAAAATCATCGCCGAGGTTATCGAGGAGATGAACGCCGAGGAAATCGCCATCGGCATTGCCCCGGTGGGCTGCGCAGTGTTTGCCTACAACTATATCGACGTGGATTTCATTGAGGCCGCCCACGGCCGCGCCCCGGCTATTGCCACCGCCGTGAAGCGCCTGCAGCCCGACAAGCTCGTGTTCTCCTATCAGGGCGACGGCGACATGGCCGCAATCGGCACCGCCGAGACAATTCACGCCGCCAACCGTGGCGAGAACATCGCCATGATTTTCGTCAATAACGCCATCTATGGCATGACCGGTGGGCAGATGGCCCCAACCACTCTCCTCGGCATGAAGACCGCCACCACCCCCTACGGCCGCCGCGCCGACCTCAACGGCTACCCACTCGCCATCACCAACCTCTTGGCGCAGCTCGACGGCACTTGCTATGTGACACGCCACGCCGTGCACACCCCGGCCGCCGTGCGCAAGGCCAAGGCCGCAATCCGCAAGGCCTTTGAGAACAGCATGGCGGGAAAGGGAACCTCGGTGGTCGAAATCGTGAGCACCTGCAATTCGGGCTGGAAACTCACCCCCGTGCAGGCCAATGAGTGGATGGCGGAGCACATGTTTGAGAAATATCCACTCGGCGACTTAAAGAATGAATAATAAACACTCATTTCCGAGCACAATGAAAGAAGAAATTATTATAGCCGGATTTGGAGGACAGGGCGTCCTCTCCATGGGCAAAATCCTTGCCTATTCCGGCCTCATGGAAGACAAGGAAGTGACCTGGATGCCCTCCTACGGCCCCGAGCAGCGTGGCGGAACCGCCAATGTCACCGTCATTCTCAGCGATGAGCGCATCAGCTCCCCAATCCTCAATGCCTACGACGTGGCCGTGGTGCTCAACCAGCAGAGCCTCGACCGCTTCGAGAGCAAGGTGAAGCCCGGCGGAGTGCTTATCTACGACAGCTACGGCATTCACACCCCACCGCAACGCACCGACATCAAAGTGTATCAGATCAACGCCATGGAGGCAACATTTGAGCTGAAGAACACCAAGGCCTTCAATATGATTGTGCTGGGCGCGCTGCTCAAGGTGAAGCCCATGGTGACAATCGACAGCGTGCTGCGAGGCCTCAAGAAGACTCTCCCCGAGCGTCACCACAACCTCATTCCCATGAACGAGGAGGCCCTGCGCCGAGGAATGGCGCTAATTGAAGAATAAACCCTCCACTGAAATATTGTAAAATCCACACGGGGATACCCCTCCCCACGGTAGCGATGCTCCGTGGAGCGTCGGCCCACTGCCACTGTCACAATCAGATGATTGGCAGCCACGCCGACACTCCACGGAGCATCGCTCTCGCCGTGGCTATCCCATTCCCACCCTCGCCAGGCAGTAGCCGGTTGTGGGGGTGGGATTATTTTTTCTGGCGGAGTTTCAATGCCAATTCGCGGTGGTGGGTGGCCTGGTCGGTGAGGCCGATGCGGTCGTACACGTCGGCGAGGCTGTCGTGTATCTCGGGGTTGGTCTTGCACAGGCGGAGTGCCTTTTTCAGGGTAATCAAGGCGGTGGGGTAGTTGCGCATGGCATGTTTCAGCTTGCCGAGCCTGAGCAGCAGCTCCCATTGCTTGGGTGCGAGCTTGGCGGCTTCGTCGAGCAGCTTGGCGGCTTCGTCGTTGTTGCCAAGTTGCTGCGCCACTGTGGCTTTGCCGGCGAGAGCCTCTATGCAGCCCGGTGCGAGGCGCAGAGCTTTGTCGAAGTTGGCGATGGCCGAGCGGCGGGAGATGGGGTCGTCGGAGTGGAGCAGGCTTGTGCCAAGGGCTGCAAATTCTCCGGCAAGCTCTTCAATGGTGGCGCGTTGCTCCTCGATCTGGCGGTTGAGGCAGTCGATGTGGTCGCTCAGAGTGTTGATTTGCGAGAGCTTTCGTCGCAGCAGCCGCTGCGTGGTGGCGTCGGAGAGCATGGGCAGTACCACGTTGGCCTCGGCGAAGCGCGAGATTGCCGAGCCAAAGTCGCCGGCATTGAATAGCTGTGCGGCCTCGGCGAATAGGCGCAGGGCGTTGGCGCGTTGCAGCGCGTCGGCGATGAGGCGGTTGTCGTTGAAAGAGCGGCTGAAATTGACCACTGCGGGGTTCACAATGATGTCGCGCAGGCTTATGGGCTGTCGCAGAGTGATACCCTGGAGTGAGGTGCACCGCGAGAGTGCCACATAGGTCTGTCCGCTGGAGAAAGCTCCGCCGGCGAGGTCGATTACGATGTTGTTGAAAGTGAGTCCCTGGCTCTTGTGAATGGTGAGGGCCCAGGCGAGCTTCACCGGGAACTGGGTGAAAGTGCCGAGCACGGTTTCCTTGATGCGCTTCTCGCGCTCGTCGTAGTCGTATTGCATGTTCTCCCACTGCTCAGGCTCAAGGGAGTAGGAGTGGCCGTCTTCGGTTTCCACCACGATGAAGTCGTCGCCAAAGGCGGCAATTTTGCCCAGTGTGCCATTTATCCAGCGTTGCATTCGGTCGTTTCGGATGAAAATCACCTGAGCGCCCACCTTGAGGGTTAGTTCTTGCGAAGTGGGGAGGTTTTGCAGAGGGAAAGTGCCGTCGATAATGCCGGTGAAGGTTCGCTCCTCGGTGCTTAGCTCGGCGAGGTGCGACTCATTGATGGTGTCGACCGTGTCGCGCCGCGAGGCGAGCGTCATCACGAAGTCGGAGGTGGAGTGGAGGCTGTATTGCTGCGAGAAGCGGGAGTTCACCACCTGGATGTCGCGCTCCGAGGCTTGGTTGATGCGTATTTTGTCGAGCAGGGAGATGAAAGCGCTGTCGGTCTGTCGGTAAATCTTCCGTAGCTCGATAGGCACGAGCCTCACTTGCGAGAAAGCCCTGGCGTTGAAGAAAAAGAAGCCGGGGTAGTAGTGCCTGAGAATGTCGCGCATGTCGGGGGTCACCACCGGCTCAAGCTGGAAGATGTCGCCCACGAAGAGCAGCTGCTTACCGCCAAAAGGCTCGCGCATATTCTCATTGTAGATGCGCAGCACGCGGTCCATGAAGTCGATCATGTCGGCACGCACCATCGATATTTCGTCGATGATTATAAGGTCGAGCTGCTTGATGATTTTCACCTTCTCCTTGGGGTAGCGGAGGGTCTTTCGGATGTTTCGTGGGGAGTAGTCGGGGTCGTCGGGAATGAGTGGCTTGAGAGGCATCTTGAAGAAAGAGTGCATGGTCATTCCGCCCACGTTCACGGCGGCTATGCCCGTGGGGGCAAGCACGATGAATTTTTTGTGAGTCACCTCGCAGATGTGCTTGAGGAAAGTGCTCTTTCCCGTTCCTGCCTTACCGGTGAGAAACACCGACTGGTTGGTGTCGGTGATAAGTCGCAGGGCATTTTGGAACTCCCGGTTGTCGGTGTCGATATTTGCTGTGGGTTTGTTCATTGCGGGGTGAAGCTAAAAAAGTCACACAAAAGTAGGGAAAAATCTGTCAAAATCCAAGCCCGGAGCTTCGTTTATTTCTTGCGGTAGAGCGCATCGCCGGGTGAAAAGGAGATGAATCCCTCATCCACGAGGCGGGTTAGGGTGGCAATCACGTCGTCGGCGCGGAAAGACAGTGTGGAGGTGAAATCGGTGATTGAGCGTGGGCGCGTCGACACCATGTACATAATGCCGTCGATGATATTCTCGGTGGAGTAGGCGGCGTCGCTGCGCTTTCGGCGGTCGAGGCACACGTCGCAGCGACCGCAGTTCTCAATGTCGGTCTCGCCGAAGTAGTGGCGCATCATAGCCTCGCGGCACTTGTCGGAGCTTGTGGCGTAGCTGAGCATGCTGCCTATGCGGCGCTCCATCACCATGCGGCGGTCCTCGTAGGCGGCGCGGGTGATTTGCACATATCGCGGCTCCTCGCGCGAGGTGGTGTAGATGATGTAGGGAGTGCGCTTGCGAGGCACATAGTGGATAAGGTGGAGGCGTGTGAGCTTGAGCAGTGAGTTGTAGATAACCTCCTGCGATAGATTGAAGCGGCGAGCCATCACGGCCTCGTTGACGAACACATAGTCGGACCACAGCCCCGAGTAGGTGCGTAGCAGGGCTTGTAGCACCAGCTCATCGTCGGGGGTGGAGTCGGGTATGTGGTATAGGTCGCTCTTGTCGGCAAGAATTGTGACGCGCGACTGAGTGTCGATTTCCTCGATAAACTCAATGTAGCCCGACTGGGTGAGGATTTTCAGTGCGTTGGCCGTGGGGAGCAGGGGGTAGTCGAAAGTCTTGCAGAAGAGAGTGAAATTGAAGTCGTAGATGTGGTTGTAGCCGCTTCCCACAGCCACGTTGAGGAAGTTTCCCACGCGCTCATACACCTTGAGGATGAAATCCTTGTCGGGGAATGACTCGGTGACCCGGCGCTTGAGGGTGCGGCTGTCGGTGTCGCTCACGAGCAGCACGGCCCACGAGCGGTTTCCGTCGCGCCCGGCTCGTCCGGCCTCCTGGTAGTATTCCTCGATGGAGTTTGGCACGTCGATGTGCACCACTATGCGCACGTCGGGCTTGTCGATGCCCATTCCGAAAGCGTTGGTGGCGACAATCACGCGGGTGTCGCCCTGCTTCCACTTGTTCTGCTTGTCGTTCTTGTCGTCGTTGTCGAGGCCGGCGTGGTAGTAGTCGGCGGTGATGTGGTTGAACGTGAGCTCGTCGGCAATCATCTTGGTCTTCTTGCGGCTTCGCACATACACGATGGCCGAGCCCGGCACGCGGCGCAGGATGTGTACGAGCTGGGCTATCTTGTCGTCGCACTGGCGCACCACATAGGAGATATTGTCGCGCCTGAAGCTCTTGGCGAACACACGCTGCTCGCGGAAGTCGAGCTTTTCCATGATGTCGGTCACCACATCGGGTGTGGCGGTGGCGGTGAGAGCCAGCACGGGCACCTTTGGGAAGATGCGGCGCACGGAGGCAATCTTGAGGTAGGAGGGTCGGAAGTCGTAGCCCCACTGCGAGATGCAGTGAGCCTCATCGACCACAATTAGGCTCACCTGCATGAGGCGCAGCTGGTCGATGAAGGAGTCGCTCGACAGGCGCTCGGGCGACACATAGAGGAACTTGCAGTGCCCATAGAGGCACTTGTCGGCTACTTTGCGGCGCTCGGCGAGCGATAGCCCGGCGTGAAGGTAGGTGGCCTTGATGTGGCGTGCGATGAGGTTGTCCACCTGGTCCTTCATGAGTGAGATGATGGGCGTGACCACGAGCGTGAGCCCCGGGAGCATCATTGCCGGCACCTGGAAGGTGATAGATTTCCCGCCGCCGGTGGGCATGAGGCCAAGCGTGTCGCGACCTTCGAGGACCGAATTGATGATGTCCTCCTGAAGGTCGCGAAAGCAGGGGTAGCCCCAGTATTTCTTGAGAATGTCGAGAGCGGTCATGCTGAGATGTGGGTGGAGGTTGCTCACTCGGCGTCGCTGTCGTCGTCGTCGGTGAGGCGAATGCCTTTAACCATGAGCTGGATGGAGTTGTTGCCTTGCCGCTTGTTCTCCTCAATGGTGTAGCAAATCTCAAAAGGCTTGTGAGCCTTGATGTGCTCGAAGCACTCGGCCTGGTTGAAGGCTATGCCATTGAGCACGGCCTCGGAGGTGCTGTCGACCAGCTCAAGCTTAATGTGCTCCAGGTTCTTTCCCACGAGCTTGCTGGTGCCATAGTCGAGCACGCCCTTGGTTGAGAAGATGGGCTTCTGGTTGGCGGGGCCATAGGGGTTGAGGCGGCGCAGGTAGCCAATCAGCTCGGGAGTGATTTGGCTGAAAGTGAGATCACAGTCGATTGAGATGAGCTGCGAGAGCTGTTCGGGCCTGATGTTGTCGATCACATATTGCTCAAATCGCTGGGTGAACTCGGGAATGTTCTCCTCCTTGAGCGAGAGGCCCACGGCATAGGTGTGTCCGCCGAAGTTCTCGAGCAGGTCGCGTGTCGACTCGATGGCCTTGTAGATGTCGAAGCCGTGCACCGAGCGTGAGGAGCCGGTGGCGAGCCCATTTGAGAGCGTGAGCACCACGGCGGGCTTGAAGTAGATTTCGGTGAGGCGCGAGGCCACGATGCCTATTATGCCCTTGTGCCAGTCCTTGTTGTAGATTACGATGGGCTTTCGGCTCGAGGCAATCTCGCCCCGGCCCTCGAGAATGGCATTGGCCTCCTCGGTGATGCGCTTGTCGAGCTCCTTGCGGTCGCGGTTATACTGGTCGATGTTGCGGCCCTTGCGCAGGGCGTCGGCGGCGTCCTTTGTGACAAGAAGCTCCACGGCCTCCATGCCCGACTGCATACGTCCCGAGGCATTGATGCGCGGCCCAATCTTGAAGATAACGTCGCTGATGGTAATCTCCTTGTTGGCCATTCCGCATATTTTGATGATGCTGCGCAGGCCCATGTTGGGGTTGGAGTTGAGTCGCTTTATGCCGAAGTAGGCGAGGATTCGGTTCTCGCCAATGATAGGCACGATGTCGGCGGCGATGCTCACGGCCACGAGGTCGAGCAGGGCGTCGAGCTCGTAGGAGTTGGTGAGGCCGTTGCTTTGGGCGAAAGCCTGCATGAACTTGAATCCCACGCCACAGCCCGACAGGTGCTTGAATGGGTAGGGGTTGCTGTCGAGCTTTGGGTTGAGGATAGCTACGGCATCGGGCAGTCGGTCGTCGGGGACGTGGTGGTCGCAGATGATGAAGTCGATACCCTTGCTCTTGGCGTAGTCAATCTCGTCCACGGCTTTTATGCCACAGTCGAGCACTATGATCAGCGACACGCCGAGGCTTGCCGCATAGTCGATGCTCTTGGTCGAAACGCCATATCCCTCCTCATAGCGGGTGGGGATATAGTATTCCACATTAGAGTAATAGTTCTGGAGGTAGCGATACACGAGAGCCACCGAAGTGATTCCATCCACGTCGTAGTCGCCATACACCATGATTTTTTCTTTTCTACCCAGGGCTTTGTTAAGCCTGTTTACAGCCTTGTCCATGTCTTGCATGAGGAAAGGGTCGTGCAAGTCATTCATAGAGGGATTTAGGAACCTGTCGGCTTCGTCGGCCGAAGTAATCCCACGCAATGCAAGAAGTCGGCTAATCGTCGAGCAACCGGGGAACCGGGTCGACAATTTGTCGGCAATTGATTGTTGTTCGGATGTAAAGGGTAAGTAATTCCATTTACTTATCATTTATGTTGTTTTTTTATTATCGTGGGTGGGGATTCGGCCCTCTGGCCGAATCGCAAGTGGTGGAAAGAGCCCCGATTGTGGAATAGCGGGCAACACGAGCACGCTTCGCGAGGCTATGCTGCACACTGTGTGCTGGCCTTGTCATGTAGATGTTAATGGGTGGGGAGAGTGGCTCTACAAATGGCTTATCGACTCGCCGAGGCACCAGGTGGTGCCTACTTTGCGATATTTTACGCAAATATAGTGATAGTTTTGCTAATAAACTACCATTG
>CAMGFF010000075.1 GCA_946055125.1 uncultured Prevotellaceae bacterium
TTGAAAGGGTGAATAATGGCAAAAAAAGTGGGAATTGATGTGGAAATGTGCTAATTTTGCAGCTCTGAGCTTTGGGCTTTTTTGCCCATGAGCTGTGAGCCATGAGCCATGAGATATTTTTGCTATGGGCTTTGATCTAAAAAAATGGATTTGGGGCTTGTTCTCATAGCTCAAGGCTCAAGGCTCACAGCCAAGAAAAGCAAAAAGAATATGATTATGGAAAGACAGAAGCAGAAAGTATCGATATTGTTCATGATGTTTGCGGTGGCGTTTTGCACTTTTCTTATTTTGGCAAATATCATGGAGGTGAAGGTGGTGAACGTGTGCGGCTTCACGGCTACGGCCGGGCTGCTGGTGTTCCCGGTGTCGTATATCATCAACGATTGTGTGGTGGAGGTGTACGGCTTCAGCCGGGCGCGGCTGGTGGTGTGGATGGGCTTTGCGATGAATCTGCTTGTAGTGCTCTTCCTGCAGCTTGCCGTGGCTTTGCCGAGCGATACGAGCTTCGACGGGCAGGAGTCTGTGGTTCGCATCTTCGGCAGCACGCCACGCATACTGGCCGGCAGCTTCATTGCCTTTATATGTGGGTCGCTGGTTAATGCCTATGTGATGAGCCGCATGAAGGTGCTCACGCGGGGCCGCGGCTTCTCGCTGCGTGCCATTCTCTCCACGCTTTTTGGCGAGAGTGTCGACTCGCTGATATTTTTCCCTATAGCCTTTGGCGGAGTGCTGCCGGTGGCCACGATAGTGAGCTTAGTGTGGACGCAGGCGGTGCTGAAGACGCTCTATGAGGTGGTGATACTGCCGGTGACCATAGTGGTGGTGAAGTGGGTGAAAAGGCATGAAAAAATCGATGTCTTCGACAGCAAAGACATCGATTACAGTTGGTGGAAAATTTTGAAGCTCGATTAGAGTGGCAAGCCATCGTCGTTATCGTCATCGTCGCCACCGTCGGAAATCTCGGTGAGGCGCATCTCGCGATACTCATTCCACTCGGGATCCTTCTCGGCATAGAGCTTGATGGGCAGAAGCGGGAACGGTTCGAGAATCTCATTGAACTTGCGGCCGAAGATGTGGAGGCTGCGGGTGTAGAACACCCAGTTGCGCTCGCCCGCGCCCGTGTAGATGCCGGTGAGGATTGCCACGGGGTCTTTCTTAAACTCGGCCACGAGAGCGTCGTGCACCTGCTCCATGAGGCGCGAGGTGGCATCGTCGGGCATGCCCTTGGCTGCGGGAGTGTAGCTCCATGTGGCTTCGATGCGGTCGTTGAAGAGCCCCGAATTGATTATCTCATCGGTGACCCGGCGGCCGGTGACGAGGATAAGCTCACCGCTGGCCGACTCGGCCGGGGCAGTCCACCACTCATCGGGGATTTTCAGTTTTGCCATAAATCAATCGTTGTTATTTTATTATCATGCGGGTGGAATAGTTCACTCCACAGCCTGCCACATTCACCACATAAATGCCCGGGAGGAGCTTGCCGCTGAGGTCGATATCGACGGCCTGCGAGGCTGCGCTGATGGGCTGTGAGTGGAGCAGTGCGCCCGAGGCACCGAACACGCTTAGTGTGGCTCCCTGATATTCACCCTGAGTGAAAACCTTGAATTGTCCGCCATTGGGGTTGGGATAGATGAGTACCTGGTTCTGCATCACGGCCACCTCGTCGACACCCGACTCCATCACGGCCTGCAGGCCGGCGTAGGCGTCGATTTTTCCTGCGCCCCAGCAGCATGTGGTGGCGTCGGTCACATAGCTGTCCTTCTTGGCGGTCTGGTTGATAATCTGTCGCACGTCGGCTCCGGTGAGGTTGGGGTTCACTTGGAGCCACAGGGCAATCATTCCAGTCACGGCGGGGGTAGCCATAGAGGTTCCGCTCATCTGGCCCCAGTAGTAGTTCTTTCCGTTCACAGTCTGCACGTCGACATATTCAGTCTTGTCGGTGTTGTAGGCTTTGTGATAGGTGTTGAAAGCGGAGAATATGGTGAGGCCCGGAGCGCACACGTCGGGGTAGGCGTCGCCGTGGAATCCCTCGCCGTAGCTTGAGAAAGATGAGATGTCACCCACCTTGCCATACTCGGAGTAGGAGTAGTTTCTGCCATTGAGCGACTTGTAGCTGTTACGGGTGTTCCAGGCTCCCACGCTCACGATGTTGTCGCCTACGCACATGGGGTTGAACGACTTTGAGGCATCGCCGGCGGTGAACGTGGTGCTTCCGTTCTGGCGGAACTCGGCATAGGAGTCGGCACCCCAAGCGTGGATTTCCATGTCGTTTTCGCCAAAGACGCCCATAGCCACATAGTATTTGCCCGTTGTGCGCGACTCGCCATTGACCATAATGCTCACTGATCCATAACCGCTGCCACGCTTCATGGTGACTGAGATATTGGGCGAGGCGTAGCCGGTGGTGTAGTATTTCTTGAAATTTGTGTACTGTGAAGTGCTTGAAAGCTGCCAGGAGGTTTCACTCTTGTCGAGGGGCAGGGCAATGCGCTCGGAGGTCATGAGGATATTGTTGGTGGTGGCATCGACCACATAGAACTCCAGCTCGGGCACTTTCTCCTCGAAGTTCCAGATTTCCACGTTGCTATACTCGTAGTAGTCGCCACCATAGTAGAAGTCGGCGATGATAGTCTTCACCGAGTCGGTCTGCTCCTCCTCGGCGTGGAATTTCTTGTCGAGATAGATTTGCATATCGCCCTCGTTGCCCGAGGCCACCGAGAACACTACGCCCTCTTCGGCAAGCCCCTCGAGCATTACGTTGAACTCATCAGAGCCGTCGTGCGGGCCGGAGTTGTGGCCTATGCTCATATTGATTACACAAGGCTTCTGCTCGCTCTTGGCATAGTCGATGATAAACTGGCATGCAGAGATGAGTGCGGCGTCGCTGAAGTCCTTCGGGCCGCAGAGTACCAGGTCGGCCTCGGGAGCCATGCCATAGTAGCCATTGGCAGTGAATGAGCCGGCGGCTATCGAAGCCACGTGAGTGCCGTGGTCCTCGGTGGTGTTGTCGGTGGTGAGGCTGGCGATAGTGGATGCCGTGGTGTACTTCTTGTTGCCATTGATTGCCTGCTTCACGCGGGAGTTGCCCTCGGAGTCCTTGAAGGTGATGTGGTTGAAGTCGATACCTGTGTCGATGATTCCCACCACCACGTCCTTGCCCTTGATGGCATTGCCGGCAGCATCGAGGGTGGCGTGCACTTCATCGACGAGGGAGCGCTCGCGGGTGAGATTGTTACGGTGCTTGAGCGGTCGCTCAATGGACACGCGCTTCACCAGGTCGTCAGCGGCGAGGGCGCGAATGTTCTCCACAGGGACGCGAACCACGAGGATATTGCCCTGAGAGGCCTCAACTGTGGCCTCATAGCCACTAAGGTTAGGCATACGGTCGGCACTTTCAACAGTGACAAAAGCGAGCACAGTGGGCTTGCCAGCCACATCGATGGTGCGGATGCGCGTCATGGAACGCTTGGGCACATCGACCGAGGTGGCGGCAGAGGCATTGTAAGTTTGCAGATAATTGAGTGAGTAGGCCGAGAGCTTGCTCTGGGCAGCTGCGGCGAGGCTCAATGAAGTGCAAAGGAATAGTGATAAAAGTTTTCGCATGAAAAAATAGTTTTAAGAAGTGAGCCGCGTGAGGTGCAGCATGACCGATATTGAAGAATATAAAAAAGAAAGCCTACTATGGGCTTGTGAATAACTCATAGTAGGCGTAGGGTTGACTGAGATTGTTACTTCTCGTTTTTGATAAACTTATTAACGTAGCTGCGAAGTCCCTCATTCTCGGGGTCGGCCTCGAGCCACTTCACATAGTAGCCATTGGCAGTTTCCTTGTCGCCTGTTGCGAGGTAGAACGACGAGAGATAGAGGTAAGCCAGGATGTAGTCGTCCTTGCGGTCGGTGAGGTTGGCGGGATCCTGGTTGAGGAGGTCGAGGAGAGCCTTGTAAGCCTCAACGGCCTTGCCGTCGGTCTTCTCCACGTCGGAAACCTGGAGAGTCTTTGCCTTCTGCGAGGTGATGAGGATGCGCATGCGAGGATTGTCGGCAACCTTTTCCTCCACCATGCCGAGATACTTGAGGGCGTTGTCGATGGCAGCGGCCTTGCTCTCGGGCACTGAATCGGCATAGGCAACATAGTAATACTTCTTTGCAAGGACGAAGAGGTCGTTGGTCTTGTAGTCGCCCTTATCGACAAACATCTGGTAGTACTTAGCAGCATTCACATCGTCGCCGGCATCGCCATAGGCATCGCTGAGGTCCTTGAGGAGGTCGAGCTTGTCGGGGTTGGCCTCGTAGGCTTTAGTGCGCTGCACGAGAGCCTCGTCGGTGCGCTTGAGCTTCTTGAGGGCGTCGGCATAGTCGGTGAAGTCCTTCACCTCAAATTTTGCGCCATCGGGCACGTTCATTGCGAAGAGAGCTTTTGCGGCAACGTCGGCCTCTTCCCATTTCTCCATAGCCACGAGGTTGTAGAGCTCAAGGCGCTTCATGTAGAACACGTTCTTGTCGGTAGCCGGGAGTGAAGCCTCAATCTGCTGAGCGAGGCTGAGCGACTCCTGATACTTCTTGCCATAGAAGAGGAGGCTTGCATAGCGCACCTCGTCCTGCTTGAAGTGGTTGGGGTTCTTGATGTAGTCGCCATATTGCTCGGCAGCCTTAGTCCACTGGTCGTTCTCGTAGTATTTCTCGGCGAGCTCGCGCTGTGCGAGGGCTGATGAGGGGTTCTGGGCGAGAAGGTCCTGAAGGCGCTGGATGGACTGCTGCGGGCTCACCTTGAAGAGCGCGCGAGCATACTTCACATAAGGCTCGGAGAGGGTGGGATTGTAGCTGATAGCCTCGTCGTACATACCCTGAGCATCACCTGTATTGTTCTCTTTGGCGGCCATGTCGCCTTCGAGGATTGGAGTGTCGGCCTCAGTGCGGTTGTTCTTGCGAGCCTTCTTGATGTAGTCGGCCACTTGCTTTGCATATTTCACGCCATCGACTGTGTAGTAGGCGCGTGCGATAGCCACGAGAATCTTGGCATCCTTCTTGGGTGAGCCTTTGATAGCCTCCTTGAAGTTGGTATCGGCTCCCTTCTCGTCGCCGGCCATGAGCTGGAGCTGTGCGAGGCCCACGAGGTTAAGCTGGCAAGAGCCTGCGCTCTGACCCTTCTGGAAGTAGTCCTTGGCAGCGGCAGTGTTGCCATTGGCGAGGGCTACGGCGCCGAGGTAATAGAAAGCCTCCGACTTGTCGGTGCCGGCATCATTGAGGTTGCGCTCAAGGAGCTCCTTGGCGTTGTCGTACTCCGACACTTTGTAATACTCAATACCATCTTTGTAGCCCTGCGCGAAGCAGGCGATGGAACCGCTTAAAAGCAGTGAAAGAAAAATCTTAGATTTCATTTCTGTAACAGTATTTTGATTTGTTGTGTTAAGTTCGTTTTCTTTTTAGAGAATGATGTGGGTTATTCGAGGCTTACCATGCGAGGGTGCACCACGGCGGGCATCACGCCGGTGCCGAGGATAATCTTCTGGCCGATGAAGCCGGTGAGGAATGAGTAGAATCCGTGGGCAAGGCTGCCATTAGGGGCAGTGGTGGTGACGTAGATGCTGCGGTAGAGCGGATAGTTTCCCTCATAGATGTAGAGCTGGTAGGGCTTGTAGGCTATGGGGTTGTTGTCGCGGCGAATCTTGAGCACCTTCACGCGGGAGGTGAAGTCGATTGCCGAGGTGTCGTTCTTCTGGAGGTCGGCCACGCGCTGCTGCATAGTGCGTCGGTCGGTGTCGGCGGTCTCAAGGTCGGCGGTAATCCAGCTCACGCCAATTACGCCAATTGAGTTCTTGCGCTTTTGCACTTCCTCAAATACCTCTTGGCTGTTCTGGCAGGCATAGACCTCAGATGAGAACTTCTCGCCGCGCAGAATGGAGTCGGTCACATACTTCACGGTGCTTGAGCCGGCGTGGTCGAATACGACCTGGATTTTCCCGAGCTTAGAGGGGAACACATCGTCCCAGCGCTCGGCTTTTCCTGTCATTATCTCGCGAAGTTCGCTCACCGACAGCTCGTCGATATTATTGGCAGTATTCACGATTACGGCGATAGCATCGACTGCAATTTGCTGGGTGCGCACGTTGCGGTTTTGCGTCTTGAGATATTCCTTCTGCTTGTCGGTGAGCTGGCGTGCGGTGACGATGAGGCTGGTCTTCATGTCGATCATCGAGTCGATGGCCGAGTGCTCGTCGGTGTACCAGGTCATGATGCTGGCATTGGGGTAGGTGAACTCAAACACCTCCACTTCCTGACTGATGATATTCTGGATAGTGGCGTCGCAGAAGAGGGTGGTTATGCCCGATGTGCTGGTGTCGGTGGGCTTGTGCCGGTCGCACGAAGCCATTGCTATGCAACCGGCTATTGCCAGCATTAGGGATAATATGATAGTTTTGCTCTGCTTCATTTCGTGGGTATCGATTAGTGGTGTTGTGAAAAAATAGGCTTTGGCGATCGCGATTATATCGTGACTGTATTAGCCACGCCCGGTGAAGTAGCGGTAAGCACGCCATATTCCGTAGAGGGTGAAGAGCGAGCCGAGGCACCACTTCATCCAGTGCCATGTGCCGAAGAGCACATCGAAGAAGCCCGCATAGGTGAGTCCGCCCATGCCAAGGTAGATTAGCAGCATGAACACTGCAAACACTTTCTTCATAGCCTCGGGGGCAGCTGTGCCTTGCCCCGGCTTCGGTGTGGGTTGAGAGGACTGATACTCTTTATTTTCTTCCATTTGTTCTTTTCTTTATTCGACTGAATACGCGGCCAGGGGTTTAAGCCCATGTGGAGCAAAAACGAGCGGCATCGGTTTTTCAGCGTAAAGTTACAAAATATGAGCTAATAAATTGCATATTCGGTGCGTAATTAAAATTTCTTAACATGAAAAAAAGAGCCGCCGCCTCACAGAGTGGGGCAGCGGCTCGATTGCGCTATGTGAGCAAGCAGGTGAAAAGTTTCACGCTGTGTGCAAATGCTTGGATTAGTTCACGCCCTGGAGCTTGAACGAAACGGGGAGCGTGTACCACACGTTCACTGGCTGTCCGTTCATCTTGCCGGGGATGAAGTCGGGAAGAGTCTTACATACGCGGACTGCCTCCTTGTCGAGGTCGCGGTCAACGGAGCGAACCACCTTCACCTCACCAATCTTACCGGTCTTGGTAACGACGAACTGGACCACCACGCGGCCCTGCACGTTGTTCTCCATAGCCATAGTAGGATAGTTGATGTGAGTAGAGAGGTACTTCATAAGCTCAGCCTCACCACCTGGGAAGCGCGGCATCTGCTCAACAGCGCGGAACACCTCTTCCTTCTCGGGCTCGGGTTTCTTCTCCTCAACGATAACTTCGTTCTTGTGCTCGCGAACCACGTTGCGGTCGTCAGTACCTTGGTCGAAGTTAGTCTGTCCGAATGCAGTCTGAGTCTCTTTCAGCTCATCCTGAGATTGAATCTCGTCGTCCTTAGTCACTTCCTCGTCCTTGGCGATGAGGAGCTCGGTCACCTTCACGGTGTTGAGGATTTCCTCAGGTAGAGCTTCGGGCTCAGGCTGCTCGATGCGCTCCTGCACTTCCTCTTCTTCCTCCTCTTCCTCGGCAGCGTTGTCGATAGTGGTCACAATCTGCTCAATCTCGTCCTTAGGCTGGGCTTCCTCCCATGCCTGGCGGATAGACTGTGCAACCTGCGACAGGATGAAAACAGCTATGATGAAGATGACTACAACAATCATCGACTTATTGTGGCGGCTTGCCGACTTCTGGCGCATCACATAAGCGCCGAAGTCCTTGTTCTTTGCCTCAAAGACAATGTCGCACCACTCTTTTGATGTTAGATCTACGTCTTTTGCCATAATTAAAATTAGCTTTTTAATTGTTCATAAACTACTAAATCTATCATCATTTCAAACCCTTAGCCTTGCAGTCAATCATCAGAGCTGAGTCAACGGCGTTGATTCGGTCGATCTGATAACGGCTGATGCTGTTGATTTGCATTTCGTCGAGAGCTGTAACGAGACTCATGAATGAAGCATTAGGAGTGGCCTTGATGATAACTACCGGGCGAGTGAGCGTGGAGTCGTTGCGAATCTCCTTAGCTTTCACCTGATAGATGCTGTCGTTGACCTCCTTGTTGGTAGAGAACTTATTGTCCTTCCAGTCCTGCTTGAGCAAGTTGATCTTTTCGATAACCTGCTTGTTGCGGTCGTGCAGGATAGCACGCACGCCCTGAGGCGCTCCATTCTTGTTAGGTTCAAAGGCGATACCCTTCATGTTGTTGGCGATGAGGTTACCGCTTTCGTCGGCGTCGGTGACAGGCATACCCTCGTAGTAGTACACGAAGTCCTTAGTGGGCACGCCGTCACTGTTAAGCTCACTATCGAGAATGATAGTGATAGCTTCAGATTGTTTTACCTTATTCTGCTCTTTCTTGTGCACTTTTTCGTTAGTAGGAAGACTTATTTGCAAAGTCTGCGACTTAATCATTGTGGTACAAAGCATGAAGAAGGTGATGAGAAGCATGTTCATATCCACCATAGGGGTGAAATCGACACGGATCTCCATTTTCTTCTGGTGGCTTTTACCTTTACCGCCACCTGATTGTTCAATTTGTGCCATAATAATTATTCGTCCTCACTCTTTAAAGCGGTCATTAAACTAAATTTGTTCATCTTCAATGTCTGCAGATTATCCATCACGACCTGAATCTTCGAATAAGGTGTCGACTTGTCGGCCTTGATGGCGATACCCTCACCGGTCTTGATAGCGGTGGTAAGGTTCGCATCCGAGGTGTTGTAAGCCGCACGCATCCACATCTGGAACTCATTTGGTTTCTCCAAATTCTCGTTCATGTCGATGGGGATACCCGCATTCGGGTTCTTGCTCGGGTCGATGTATTCATCCATCTTCTC
>CAMGFF010000076.1 GCA_946055125.1 uncultured Prevotellaceae bacterium
GACGTGAACATCGCCTCGATGTATGCCGGGAAGTGCAAGAAGAAAAGTAAGCATCCGAAATCGGCCGGGTTTTGCTTACCCCAAAACCCGGCCGATTTCGGATGCTTACTGTATAGGGTTATTTTGCTGAAAATCAAGGGGGCATCCTGTGGTGGATGCCCCCTTGGCTTGGGCGGCTATGATGCCGCTTGGTTTGTATAGCTTACTTCTTGATGAACTTGGCTGAGCGAACGAACTGGCCGTTCTGCATCTTCACTACATAGAGGCCATTGGCAAGACCCTCAACCGATACGGGTGCGGTTGCGTCGCTCACATACTGAACGAACTGGCCGGTGGTGGTGTAGATCCAGGCCTTCTCAGCGCCCTTGAATGTGGCGATGCCGTCGGCAACGCTAACGCTCATTGCGCCCTGGCCCTTGATTACTGCATCCTTCACGCCAGATGTGCCCTCGGCCTCTTCGGCCTCGCCCTGGTCGCGGTAGTCGGCGTAGGTCTTAGGACGCTCACGCTGCGGGTTGGTACCCGAAATCTCAACCGGGAAGTCGATAGAGAATCCCTTGGCTGTACCTCCTGTGGGACCGGGGTGTGGGAACCAAGCGTCGGAAGCAACGATGCGGAGGCGTGATGTTCCAACTACTGCATCATCGGGAACCTTGATTGAAACGGTAATACCCGGATCAACGATTTCTTGTGTTCCCTTGTTGAGCTGTCCGCCCTCGAGCACGAGCTCATCGCTACCATCAGCAGTGCTGAAGTCGTAGTTGATATCCCAGTCGATATAGCCCTTGATGAAGCAATACTTGATGTTGTCGTTCAGATTTGCACCCTTGAAGAACAGGGAGATAGTCTGACCCTGAGTAACCTTGAGAACGTGCTCGGTCTCGAATACGTAGTTGAGGTTGTTGGGGTCGTTCTTGTCGCCAACGGGCTCGTTGCGAGTGTAGTCGAGGTTCTGGTCGGCGCCGTCGGTGGTGACGCGCTCCAAGTAGCGAGTCTCGAGGGCTGTCTGGTAGTTCTCCGAGTTGGTGTTGATGTGAGTTGCACCATAAACGTCGGTGAACGGATTGGGAAGAACTTCCTGATTCTCGTAGCGGTCGAGCTTAGCCCACACGATAGGAGAGTGCGACTTCATATCAACCGATACCGAGCGAACACCCACATAGGGATTAGGATAGGTGTTGAAGTCGATGTTGCCAAGATAAGCGTGCCATGTGGTAGTGCGGCCCACCTCAAACACCTTGCCATCCTCGCCATTGCGCAGGAATACCTCGAAGTGGTCGATTGCAACCTCGTCGTTGTAAACCATGCCGCGCTCCTTGTAGGCAGTGTTGAAGCCTGCGTCGTCAACAGTCCAGTTGAGCTTAACCGACATCGACTTCTGAGTCTCCTCCTTGATTTCGGTGAGAAGGCTCTCGGCCATGATAGGAGCGGGAGCTACGGCTGCACGGTTGTCGGAAATGTTGAGCTGGCCCACGAGCATCTTATAGTCGTTGCTGCTGCCCTTCACGCGGAGGCCGATATACTCGATTACTGAGCCCTGCGAAACGCCGGTGAGGTCGACGGTCTTAGTCTGCCACTGGTTGCCTGTGAGGTTTCCAAGAGCATACTCCTGCCAGTCGCCACCCTCGGTGCGTACGATTACGTAGAGTAGGGAAGCGTTCTCTCCCTCAAGGCCATTCTTGAGAGCCAGAGTAGCCTTCACGCCACCGGCGGTAGCGGTGAGCTTGGTGCGATAGAGCACGATGTCGGTTCCGGCTTCGGTAGCGGCGCCGGTGAGGCGGATAGAAGAGCCACCGATGTAGGCATCCTCGTGGGTGAAGCGCACGTCGATGTTGTTGGCGGCTACGCTCATGTTGCCGGCCTCAGTCACGCGCCAGCGGTAGGTGGGCACAACGTCCTGCTGACCCATGTTGTACCAGCTGCCGAAGGTCTTCTTTCCCTTGTAGAAGTAAATCTCGCCGTTACCCAGGGAGAAGTTGGTGTTGAAGGGAAGCTCGCCCTGGATAGCGGTGCGCTCGGGAAGCATCGATGCAAGACCGCCGAATGTGGCAAGCTGCTCGTCGGCCTGAGCGGGACCTGCAACCTGGAATGTGTTGCCGCTGCTCGAGAGCACGGGGCGGTTGAGCGGGTTGCGGTAGCCACCCGAGAAAGCCTTCTCGAGGAGGAGCTGATAGTTCTCCTGGCTGTTCATCTGAGTGCTGCCCACAGTATACTGGAAGAAGCGGCTCACAGCGTGCTCACCCCAGAGGCAGAGGTTCATCTCCTTGCGGTTCTCCTCGTTCATCTGCGGCCAGGCGCGGTCGAAGCTCACGATCCACACACCCTGGTAAACGTCCTCGGCAGTGCCAATGGCGTTCTTGGCCGACTGGAGCGAGTTGGGCACGCCATAGTAAGCGAAGTCGCCGCCCGAGTAGTTGAGGAACGGGTCGCAAATCTTGCCCTCCTCGGTGTCGCCAAGCAGATACTGCGTGTTGCTGGCCGAGAGGCTCTGAGTTGAGGTGTAGATACCAATGTGGAAGCTGTTGAAGCCAATCTCCTTGGCACGCTTGTAGCAAGCGCGGTGGAAGGCGATAAGCTCGTCGTCCATGTAGCCGGAGTCCTCGATGTTGTAGTTAAGACCATCGTGGCCGAAGAAGAGGCAGGCGTTGATAAGGGCGTCAACATACTTGAAAGAGCCGTCATCATTCTTGGCAGTGATGAACTGAATGTAGGAAGTCGAAGTGGTGCCCCACGACTCAAAGAACTCAATACCCGAGTAGATGTGAGTTCCATTCTTGTGAGCCGCATCGGCCCACGATCCGGGAGCCTGCTGCATTCCGTGGTTCCACGAGCCGAAGATGTGGGTGTAGTTCCACATTGAGAACACATCGTTGTGGAAAGTGCTCGAAGGATAGCCTCCCACACCCTTGCCCTGGCCGGTGGGGACGTTCATCCACAGGCGGCGGGTGGGGAACACATCGGGAACGGCGTTCACTGTGGTGTTCTGCTCAAGAATGGTGGCAGGACGCACGTGTGAGCGCGAGAACTCGAGGTCGAGGTAGATGCCTGCTGCCTCAAATTCCTGTTGCGTGGGATACTGGCGGCCCTCATTTGCCGCATTGGCAAAGAGCTGGAGAACACCACGACTTGCCCAAGGCTCAAAATCATACACATCAGTTGAAGCTGATGCCGGCAACTCCTGAGCGAAGCAGGGAATAGCCGCTGCTGCTGCAAAGATTGCAGCACAGAGTAAATTAGCTTTTCTCATGTTAGGTTGTTTTGGTGTAAATAAATAAGGGTTTTTGTTATATTGTAAGTATAAAGGACGGGGGCGCTGCGCCGGGGCATTGCCCCGCCCTTTAGCTAAAAGGAGAGAATCTTTCTTTTAGAAGTTGGGAGCTCCATTCACATCCCACCACACGCGAGTAGCCTGAAGGTCGCCGCCGCCAAGTGCGTCGATTCCTGTGGAGGTGATGTCGTCGAGGCCCACTGTGGTGCCGCGTCCGGGGAATGGAATGCGGCGAATGAGGTCGCCGTCGTTCAAAGAGCCGTCGCCATACTCAGCCGCGTTCATCACGGGGAATATCTTGGGATAGCCCGTGCGGCGCAGCTCGGTCCAAGCCTCCACGGAGAAGGGGAAGAGCGCGAGATACTTCTGTGTGATGATTTTCTCGAGCTTCACCTCGGGAGCGTCGCCCTCGTTCCACTTCACGCCAATGGTGGTCACGCTCTCAATGTTGTTGGCGTCGTCCATGGGGTCAACGTAGGTGTAGGGCTTAGCTTTCTCCACTTTCATGTAGTCGTCGACATACTGGGCGTAGGCCTGACGGCCCGGGTCGAAGCGGCCCTCGGGCTGAGCGTTGCGAATGCCGCGCTCGTAGAAGAACTGAGCCGTACCGCCCATGTTCCAGCCACGCACAGCGCCCTCGGCGCGGAGGAAGTCGATTTCCGAAGCCTTCACGTAGTAGGTGGGAGCGTCCTGAATGTAGTCCTTGTTGAGCGACGAATAGGCAACTCTGGGGTTGTTGTCGACGCTCTGGCCCTCAATCATCACCAGTCCGGCGCGTAAGCCGATAATGCGGCTGTTGGCCTCGGTCACGGCGTTGGTCTTGGTGTTGGTGATGGCGGCGATGTTGTTGGTCACGAAATACTTGGTGAGCGGGTGGTCGAGGCTCATGAGCAGGCTCTCAAAAGAGGCGTTGATGCGAGAGTCGTTCCACTGGTTGCAAATCACGCTCAGTGGGTGGTGGAAGCAGCCGGTGGTCCAGTTGAGTGCGATTTCCTGGTCGGTGCTCTCAACCACGCCACTTGCCACAGCCTCCTCGGCCCACTTCTTGGCCTTTTCGGGCATAGCCTTCACGCAGTGCATGGCCATGCGCAGCTTCAGTGAGTTGGCATAACGCTTCCACGAGTCGATGCTCTTGTCCATGGTGATTGCGTCCACCACGTTGAGCACGCTCTGCAGCTTCTTCTGGTACCATGCCGGTTGCTCCTTGAAGTGGTCGAAGCAAGCCACAATGGTATCAACATTGTCGATGATAGTGGCATAGATGTCCACGCCCTTGTCGAAGATAAACGGGTTCTTCTCCTTGTTGTTCTTGTGGTCGACGTAGGGTATTGAGCCATATATGTCGACCATCTCCTGAGCCGACACGTCGAAGAGCAGCAGGCCTATAGCCTTAATTTCGGGCATATAGTCGATTTGCGGGTGATTGAGCATGTTGGCAAGGTTGTTCTTCACCTCAAGGAAGGAGCCGTAGGGACCGTCGCAGAAGTCGAAGTTGTAGTAGTAGGTGCTCGGCAGGCGGCCACCAAAGTTCTGGTCGGCGCAGAAGTAGCCGGCATAATTGTCGATGTGCAGGCTGTAGACATACTGATACTGGTGCTCCTGTGGCATGGCTCCATTCTTGCCGCCACGAATGTAGAACGTGGCAGTGGGCACCTGGCTGAAGTAGGTGTTGAGAGCCTTCTTGGCCTCATTGAACTCATCCTCGGTGATTACCTTGCGGTAGTCTATCTCGTCGGCCTTGCCGTGGAACACCTCGGGATCCAGCTCCGTGTCGGTTGTGGTGAACTCATCCGATGGATTGTCGAAATCGAGGCACGACACCATGAGCAGCGGGAAAACGGCAATGGCTATTATCCACAATATCTTTTTCATAATTTATGTCAGTGAAATTTATGTGTGAATTAACTTGTTGTTTTGTTGCTTAGAACTCTACCTTCACGTTGAATCCGAAGGAGCGGGTCGATGGCATGTTGAACACGTCGAATGCACCAAGGCCGTTCTTTGTGGTGAGCGACACGTCGGGGTCAACCGGGCAATCCTTGTAGATGAAGAAGAGGTTGCGGCCCACTGCCGAGAGCTGGAGGTTCTTTATCCAGCCTCCGAAGAGGTTGCGGAACTGGTAGCTTACCGAGAGCTCGGCGAGGCGGAAGTTGGTGGCGTCGTATACATACTCCGATGCAAACACCTGGCCTCCGATGGTGCGGTAGTAGTCCTCAATGGGCACCGTGGTGCCATCTACCACCATTCCCGGCTTCTTGCTGCCGTCGGCAGCGGTGAAGTAGATGCCATTGGCCTCGGCGGCCTGGCGGGCGTCGCCTGTGCGCTTCGACACACCCGCATTGTCGAGGTAGGCCTCGGTGAGCGAGATTGTCTTGCCGCCAATGCGTCCGCTGATGAGGAAGTAGAGCGAGAGGTCCTTCCAGCTCACGGTGTTGTTCCAGCCCAGGTTCACCTTCGAGTTCATGTTGCCAAGATAAATATACTGGTCGTTGCTGAGCTGCGGGATTCCGGCGCTTGTGAATGCGATTTTGCCGTCGGCGTCACGCTTGTAGTCGAGGGCATACATGTCGCCATAGCTGCCGCCCTGCTCGTAGCGCACCACCACATGGCCATTGGCCACGCGCTGCTCCATCTTTGCGGGATTGCCGTTCTCGTCCTCATAGGTCTTCACAATCTTGTTGAGGTTGTAGGCGAGGTTCACGCCGGTTTTCCACATCCAGTCGCTGTTGTTCACAATGTTGTAGGTGAGTGTGGTCTCGATACCCTGGTTGCGGATAAGACCGGTGTTGACGGGCTTCGACTTGCCGCCGGTGGTGGCGCTCACGAAGTAGCTGTTGGTGAGGTCGGTGTGATAGTAGGTGAGGTCCCAGTTGAGGGAGCTGCGGAAGAGCGAAATGTCGAATCCTGCCTCAAACGACTTCGACTTCTCAGGGCGTGGGTTGTCGAAGTAGCCATAGCCCGAGCCTGCCACGGCACCCGTGGAGAGGTCGGTCGAGCCCTTGGCGAAGAAGAGGTTGGGGATTGAGTTACCCACCTCGGAGTAGGAGGCGCGGAGCTTGAGGTGAGTGATTACCTCGGGCAGCTTGGCATAGCGGTGCACCAGTGTGTTGGCGCCCAGCGACCAGTAGCCGTAGTTGTCGGGGGTGCCGCGGTCGCTAAACTGGCGGAATGCGCGGTACCAGTCCTGACGGTAGCTTCCCTCAACGAATACATATTCCTTCCAGCCCACCTGTCCGGTGAAGAAGAGGCCCTTGTCCCAGTTCGACTGCTTGGAATAGGTGGTTCCGTTGCCGTTCCAGCCGGCCGACGGCTCAAAGTAGTTGATGAGCGTGGGCAGCTTGGTCATTGAGCCGGCATTGAAATAGGTGGCCGAGGTCCATATCTTCTGTGTCTCGCCCTTCAGGGTGTGTCCCGACCATCCGAGCGATGCCGAGATGTCGAAGTCGCTCACCTTGGTGTTGTAGCTGGCGATAGCGTCGACATACACGTCGTTGCTCCAGATGAGGTCCTGGCCAAACACACCGTAGTCCTCCATCGTTGCCACATTCCATGTGGTGGCATAGCGGTTGGTGCAGCCCTTGAGCTTCGAGCGGTCCATGCTCAGGCGGCCCTGCACGGTGAGTCCCTTCATAATCTCAAGGTTGGCCGACACGGTACCATATATTCGCTCCTCCACCGACTGGCCGCGGTTCTGCCCAACGAGCCAGTAGGGGTTGTTGTGTCCGGCAGTGAAGTAGGCCCACTGCTGTCGCGGTCCGCTCAGTTCCACACGCTCGGTCTTGCGGCTTCCCGAGCGGTCGTAGTAGGTGTGCTCATTCGAGAGCCAAGTGCCGTCGGCAACGTAGTTGTTGCGGTAGTGATCCACGTCGATGTTGCGAGGAGCAAGATAGAGGTCGTAGAGAGGGTTGAGCACAGTGCCACCGCCGGGGCGGTTGCGGTTGCGGGCATACACATAGTTGAGCGAAGCGTCAATCTTCAGGCGGTCGTCGAAGAGCGAGTAGCTTTGGCGCAGCGAGAGTGTGTTTCGGTTGTAGCTGTTGTTTGGCACCATGCCGTCGGAGTGTGCGTTGGCATAGGAGAAGTAGGTGCGCACCTTTTGTGTGCCTCCGCTTATGCTCACCGAGTTGTTCCACGTCACGCCGGTTTCCAAGAAGTCGCTGATGTCGTCCTTGGCATAGTTGCGCAGCTTGGCGCCGCTGTAGGCCAGCTCCTCGGCGGTGAGGTCGCTGAGAGCCTTTCCCCAGCTCAGTGTGGAGAGCGTTCCGGCGGTGGTGTTCACCTCTGCGCCATAGATATTCTGCAATTCGGGCTTGGTGAGTGCTTTCTCGAATGTGACATTGGAGTTAACCGTTACGGTCACTTTGCCCTCTTTACCCTTCTTGGTGGTAATCATGAGCACACCATTGGCAGCGGCACTACCATAGAGTGCGGCTGCGTTGGCGCCCTTCAGCACGTTGATGCTCTCGATGTCGTCGGGGTTGATGAGCGAGAGAGCGTCGCCGCCCTCCGAGGAGCTCGAGTAGGTGAGGTTCTCGCCGCTCGACCAGCTCGAGGAGGCGCTTCCCACCTGGTTGGTCATAGGCACACCGTCGACCACTATGAGCGGGCTGTTGTTACCCATCACCGACTTGTTACCACGGATAAGGATTTTCGATGTTCCGCCCGCACCACCGGCCGACTGCGTGATCGAGACACCCGAAATCTTGCCGGCAAGTGCGTTCACAAAGTTGGAGTTCTGCACTTTCATGATGTCGTCGCTCTTCACCACTTGGGTGGCGTAGGTGAGCGATGCCTCCTTGCGCTGTATTCCCATCGCGGTCACAACGATTTCCTGGAGCTGCGAGGAGTTGGTCTCAAGTTGTATTTGGAGCGGCGTGCCTTTCCACTCCACTTCCATGGGCTTGTAGCCCACGGCGCTGATTTTCAGTTTGGTTCCTTTAGCTACGCCGGCGAGGTTGAACATGCCGTCGAGGTCGGTACTGGTTCCCTTAGTCTCGTTGCCCACTACAAACACGGTGGCACCGATAAAGGGTTCGCCTGTTTCATCTACCACTGTGCCGGTGGCACCGGTGGAGCTGGCTGCCTGTGGAGCTGCATTAGCCGTAATGGGGGGAATAAAAATTGCGGCGGATGCAAAGGCAACACAGGACAAAACAATTAATCGCTTAAAAGATTGTTTTAGGTCTGCCATAAAATTAATAATTTAAAAGGTTGTTTTTTAGTTACAATCGTTTTTTGTTGTTGGGTTTTGGTGTAGTTTTGTCTTTGTTGTTTTTTTTGAATTGTTTAGTGGGTTGTTATTATTAGTTTTTGTTTTATATATTGTTTATTGGGTTGTTTAATTTTGGTTGTTTATGTCAGTTGTTTACGGCTATAATAGTTTTTATGGCTTTAGAAATAAGAAAA
>CAMGFF010000077.1 GCA_946055125.1 uncultured Prevotellaceae bacterium
GAAACAAAACTATTAAATAAAATTTAATGACACAAAAATTATTATCCTTATTGAATGCGACAGCATTGGTTGCTCTCGCATGCCTATTTATGAACTGCTCGAGCAATGACGACCCCACACTGGAGCCCAATCCCGATGAGCCTAAGCCCGAAGAACCTCAGCCCGAACCTTCGAATCCGAATTCCGCGCTTGCCGGACTGTGGAGCGAATTTATGACACCAGGCTACTGGGTGATAAGCCCAAAGGGAGAGGCCACAAAGCTCCAGATTAACGTAATCTCAATAAGTTCAAAGTATAAGCTTGGAATCGACAGCACCTTGGTGGATTGTGTAGGGCAGATGAATCTCGACTACAACCCCGATAATAAAAAATTAAAAGTCACCACCGATGGCGTGGCGCAAGTGGCAAGTGTGGTAGCACTGGATACCGACAAGATTCATTATCAGCTACCCGATGCCGAGGATTTAGTGAAACTGAGCCGAGAGGGCGACTTTATCACCGAGGCACCCCGCTCAATCGAGGGATTCTACATGTGCGCACACCGCTACAAGGTTCATGGTCTTCTTTTCGGCACGCTTGGAGAGGCACAGCAGCACTTCTACCGCAGTGAGATTGTGGACAACATCATCTCATCCTACACCTATACCAAGGGAGAGGGCAACAAGGCTCACGTTTCCTATCATGTGAAATACCGCCTGAATGCCGACAAGCAGAAGGTGTTCTTCAACGCTCCCAACGTGAACTTTACCGATGCCACATTTGAGCTGAAGGGAGAGCTTGACCTCAATTTCTTCGCCTATCTGCCCGCCACAAAGTATAACACCGCGACTTATTTCGGAGAGTTTGACGGAAATGTCGTATATGAGTTCACAAATAACCGCACCGAAAAATTGACAACTCAAATAGTGACAGGAAAGAAATATTTTGCACTCATAGCCACCGAATAATCACAGCCTTTGATTGCGATAATGCTGAAACATGACGAAGCAGCTCCACAGACATCAGGAGCTGCTTCTTTTCATTTCGGGCTGATAGAAAATACCACTAATTGATTACTGAAGCTCACCGGTACCGCCACGCTATACCCACAAATTGTGATTGCACACGTCGCACTTTTGCATTACCTTTGCACTGTGTGAACCAATCTTATAGCAGTGAATGAAGAAAATGAAACTCTATGAGGCCGACGACAAGATGATCGACCTTATCAGCGACAACTACACCATGCTGCAAGGGCTGGGAGCCTTCGGCATACGCCTCGGTTTTGGCGACAAGACCGTGGAGGAGGTGTGTGGCGAGCAGGGCGTGGACTGCTACACCTTCCTCACCGTGGTGAATTTCATCATCAATGGCTTTGCCCCCAAGGAAACCGATGAGCGAATTTCGGTGAGAACCATTCTGGGTTATCTGCAAGCCTCGCACCGCTTCTTCCTCGACTTCCAGCTGCCCACGATAAGAACGAACCTGCAAAGCACCCTTGGGGAGGGCGACAGCCTCTCGACCCTTATCATACGGCTCTACGATGAATATGCCCACGACATACAGCGGCACATGAAATATGAGGAAAAGACGCTTTTCCCCTACGTTGAGGCGCTGCTGCAAGGCGAGCAGAAGAGCAACTATAATGTGGAAATATTCTCGAAACACCACAGCGACACCACGGGAAAATTTCAGGAGCTGAAAAACATCATCATCAAGTATCTGCCACACGACGGGCTTGTGAACAACAAGCTCACCGCCATTCTCTACGACATCTACAACAACGAGCAATGGCTTTGCAACCACAGCAACGTGGAAGACTGCATCTTCGTGCCGGCCATTCGCCTGCTCGAGAAGAAGATTAAGGACGACGGCGTGGCGAGCCGCATCACCGGCATCATCAAGACCGCCGAGGCCGGCGAGGCCATATCGGAGCGCGAGAAGGAAATCATAGTGTGTCTCGTGCAGGGAATGAGCAACAAGGAGATTGCCGCCCAGCTATTTATCTCGGTGAACACCGTGATAACCCACCGCCGCAACATTGCCCGCAAGCTGCAAATACACTCGGTGGCAGGCCTCACAATCTATGCAATAGCCAACAACCTCATCGACAACAAATGCTTCACATAAAAGAGATAATCAATCAAACGAAACCCGACGTGCCACCAGAGAAAGTGGCGCGTCGGGTTTCGTTTTGGGATATATCAGTGCTTAAAGCACTGCGGCAGCCATGGAGTGGGCGAGAATGCGGCACGACTCCTCGATGAGGTCATCACCGGCCTGCTTCATATTGAAGGGGGCGGCAACCACATCCACCTTGAGGTGCTCCACCTCGGCCTCGATGCGCTTGGTGACGGCAGGCGCCCAGGTGAAAGAGCCGAAGTAGGCGAAGGCTCGGTTGCGAATGTCGCGCAGGCGCAGAGCCTTCATGAGCGCGGCCACGGGCGGGAAAAGCTCATTGGAGTAGGTGGGGCCGGCCACAATAAGGCCCTTGTAGCGCATCACGTCGGCAAGCACATAGGAGTAGCTGGTGTGGGAGAGGTTGTAAATCTTCACATTCTTCACTCCGGCCTTGATTAGCTCGGCAGCGACAGCCTCCACGCGCTCCTCGGTGTTGCCATACATAGAGCCATAGGCAATCACCACACCCGGCTCGGCCTCGAAGCGGCTCATGCGGTCGTAGATTTCCACCACCTCGGCGGCACGCTCGTGCCACACCGGGCCATGGGTTGGGCAGATATAGTCGATAGCAAGCGGGGCAGTCTTCTTGAGGGCATTCTGCACCATCGCGCCATATTTAGCCACGATATTGGAGTAGTAGCGATACATCTCGGGGATATACATATCGGTGTTCATCTCCTCATCCACAACGCCTCCATTGAGAGCGCCGAAGCAGCCAAAGGCATCGCCTGTGAAGAGGAAGCGGTCGCTCTCCACATAGGTCATCATGGTCTCGGGCCAGTGCACCATGGGTGTAATGATGAAGCGGAGCGACTTGCCGGCTCCGAGGTCGATGGTGTCGCCCTCCTTAATGGTGAGCACGTTGTCGGTGATACCATAATAGCCGGCAATCATTTCGGCAGTCTTGTTGTTGCCCACAATCTTAATGCCAGGGTATTGCTGGCGGATGATCTGTATTGCGCCTGAGTGGTCGGGCTCCATGTGGTTGATGACCAGGTAGTCGATAGGACGGTCGCCAATGATTGCGGCAATCTTGTGCAGGAACTTGATGCAATAGCAAGCCGGCACGGTGTCGATAAGGGCGACCTTGTCGCCAACAACAACATAGGAATTATAGCACACGCCCTGAGGAATGGGCCACAGCTCCTCAAAAAGCTCGGCAGTGCGGTTGTTCACGCCGGCGTAGAAAATCTTGTTTCCAATTTCTGAAATATTCATTTTAGTCTTTGTGTTTTTTTGTTGCCTAATGATGATTAGTCCATTCGGCTCTTATAGTCGTTGTAAGTGAATTCGCGCAGAGTTACCACGGAGCCGTCGAGGCGCTTCAGCACGATGGCCGGGTGCTGAATGCCATTGAACATATTTGTCTTCACCGTGGTGTAGTGGTTCATATCCTCAAAGGTGAGGCGGTCGCCGGCCTTCACGGGGCTTGCGAAGCTCCAGTCGCCAACGAAGTCGCCGCTGAGGCAGGAGTTGCCGCCAATGCGGTAGGAGAAGCCGCCGGGCGTGCCCTCGGGGAGAGCCTCGCTCACGGTGGGCTTGTAGGGCATCTCAAGGCAGTCGGGCATGTGGCAGGCAAACGACACATCGGCAATTATTGTGGCTATGCCGCTGTTCTCCACCACATCGACCACCGAGGCAATGAGGTCGCCGGTGCGCCATGTGAAAGCGCTTCCCGGCTCGAGAATGAGGTGCAGATTTGGGTAACGGCTGCCGAAGTCGCGGAGCAGTGCCACGAGGTGGTCGGTGTCGTAGCCATCGCGCGTCATGAGGTGTCCTCCGCCCATATTGAGCCACTTGAGCTGCGGCAGATACATGCCAAATTGCTCCTCCACGGCAGCAAGCACCTTGGCGAGGTCGTGGGAGGTGGATTCGCACAGGGCGTGGAAGTGGAAGCCCTCGATGCCCTCGGGCAGCTCGGCGGGCATGCGGCCGGCAGTCACGCCAAAGCGCGAGCCGGGGCCGCAGGGGTTGTAGATGTCGGTATCGACCACCGAGCACATAGGATTGATGCGCAATCCGCAGCTTATGGGGTGCCCATAGGGCGAGGCGGCATATTCCTTAATTCGCCCGGCGAAACGCTCATATTGCGCCACCGAGTTGAAGGTGATGTGGGAGCTTCCGCGCATATACTCGCCAATGGTGGCATCGGTGTAGGCCGGGCAATAGGAGTGTGCGAGGCGGTGAAGCTCCTCCACTGCAAGATGCATCTCATTGAGCGAACTGGCAGTGGAAGCCACGCCATACTCGCGGAAGACAGGGAACGTGCGCCACAGCGCATTGGCCTTGAAAGCCATGATAATCTCAGCGCCCGAGCGGCGGCTCACCGAGGTGATGAGGTCGAGGTTGCGGCGGAGGCGGTCTTCATAAACTATATAATAAGGAGTAGGTGTCATCGTAATGCTTGAAAATTTAGTGAAGAATAGTGAACTTGGCGAACTTGAGCAGCAGAGTCTTGGAACCCACCTCCTCAAAATCAACGATAATCTTTGGGTCGGAACCCGAGGTGTCGACCTCGGCCACATAGCCAATGCCGAAACGGATGTGGTCGATTATCGAGCCCTGCGACAGCTCCTTGGCCTCGTGGAGGGTATAGTCGCTGCCTGCGGCCGAAGTGGGAGCATGCTGCACACTCTCCGCATCGACCTGCACACTCACCCTTGAGGCTGTGGTGAAAATGTCGTTGGTGGTGACGCGCTCAGGCTCGCGGGTGAGCCACGTGGTGGTGGCTGTGGAGGAGCGAGGTGAATCGAAGCCGGAGTTGCGTGGCGAGTGAGCCTTGTGGAGAAGCCGGGGGTCGATGTCGCGAATGAAGCGGCTGGGCTGGCACTCCTTGGTGGAGCCATTCTTGAAACGGTGCTTGGCATAGGACACAAGGCAGGTTTCCTCGGCACGGGTGATTGCCACATAGAGCAAGCGGCGCTCCTCCTCGATGCCATAAATGGTGTCGGAACTCATCAATGCCGGGAACAGTTCCTCCTCCACGCCCACGATAATGACGTTGCGGAACTCCAGGCCCTTCGAGGCGTGCACGGTCATGAGGCGCACGCAGTGGCCGTCGGCCGAGTTTCGGTCTTCATCGGTGGCAAGGGAAATCTCGCTGAGGAAATCGAGCAGGGAGGCGGTAGTGTCGTCCTCCTCGCGTCGCTCCTCACAGAATGTGTTCACGGCGCTGAGCAGCTCATTGAGGTTCTCCACCTTGCTGATATTCTCGGGGGTGTTGCTGCCAAGTAGGCTGGTGATGAGCTGCGTCTGAGCCACGATAAACGAGGCCAGCTCGTAGGCGCTCATGCCGCTCTGGTAGGCAGTGATGAATCTCTCGATTTGCGTGCGGAACTTGGCGAGCTTCGTCTTGGTGCCGGCATTCATGTTGAGCGAATAGCTGTCGATGTCGGAAAGCACGGTCCAGATGCTCACGCCGTGATGAATAGCGGCTTGCTGGAGCTTGTCCTTGGTGGTGTCGCCAATTCCGCGTGCAGGAGTGTTGATGATGCGTCGCAGAGCCTCATCGTCGTCGGGGTTGGTGGTGAGGCGGAAATAGGCCACGGCGTCCTTCACCTCCTTGCGCTGGTAGAACGAGAGGCCGCCATAGATGGTGTAGGGAATGTTGCGCTTGCGCAGGGCCTCCTCGAGCACACGCGACTGGGCATTGGTGCGGTAGAGAATGGCGAAGTCGTCGAATGCGCCGCCCTGTCGCGACTTAGTGCTGATAATGTAGTTGGCCACGGCATAGCTCTCCTCGAAGTCGGAGCCCGACTTGAGCAGCTCCACCAGCTCGCCCTTGCTGTTGTGTGAGAAAATGTTCTTGGGGATTTGCTGGCGATTCTTGGCGATGAGGCTGTTGGCAGCCTCGATGATGTGCTGAGTGGAACGGTAGTTCTGCTCGAGCTTGAACGTGGCGATGCCTGGATAGTATTTTCCGAGGTTGAGAATGTTGCTGATGTTGGCGCCACGGAAAGAGTAGATGCTCTGGGCGTCGTCGCCCACCACACACAGGCGGCCGCTCTTGCGGCACAGCTGCGACACAATCATGTGCTGCGCGAAATTGGTATCCTGGTACTCATCGACGAGCACATACTGGAACATGTCCTGATATTTCTTCAGCACCTCGGTGTGGTCGCGCAGCAGCACATTGGTGTAGAAGAGCAGGTCGTCGAAGTCCATTGCTCCGGCAATGCGGCAGCGGTTGAAATAAGCCTTGTAGATTTCCGCCATTGCGGGACGCTGGGCGCGGTCGTCGGCCTGGCGGAGCTTGGAGTTCAGCTCATAGTCGGCAGGGGAGATAAGGGCATTCTTCAATCGCGAGATGTGGGACTGCACGGCCGAGGGCTTGTAGGTCTTGTCGTCGAGGCCCATGTCCTTGATAATCATCTTGAGCAGCGACTTGGAGTCGTCGGTGTCGTAGATGGTGAAATTGCCCGAGAAGCCCAGCAGCTCGGCGTTGATGTGCAGAATCTTCGAGAAAATGGAGTGGAAAGTGCCCATCCACAGGCGTGCTGCACTTTCCTCCCCCACAAGAGGGGCAATACGCTCCTTCATCTCACGCGCAGCCTTGTTGGTGAAAGTGAGAGCCATAATTCGACCCGGGGAGTAGCCCAGGTGGAGCAGGTGCACGATTTTATAAGTGAGCACGCGCGTCTTGCCCGAGCCCGCACCGGCAATGACCAGTTGAGGTCCATCGGTGTAGAGCACGGCTTCGCGCTGCTGGTCGTTGAGTTTCAGTAGATAATCTTCCATAAGTAATTTTATGGTGGAGAAAGCATTCAGGGTGCAAAATTACTACAAATTCCCGATATATTCAAAATGCGTTGTGAATAATGGGCAAAATAGGGCTGTCACAGGTCGTTGTAGTGAGGAATGGAGGGGAGGAAAGAGTAGGAGCCGGTGCTGTAGTCGATGCGGCAGCAGTAGTGCGCGAGCCCATTGCTGACGATGAGATAACGGGCCTTCAGCACCATGTTGTAGCGGCAAATCTGGTCGAACACAGCCTGGGTGATTTTCACCGATGGGGCTTTATATTCCACAATCACCAAGGGGCGGCCTTGGCGGTCGGTCACCAGGGTGTCGCAGCGGCGGCTGATGCCATTCTGAGTGAGCGACATCTCGTTGCCCATAAGCCCGGCAGGGAAACCACAGTCGGCAATGAGGTGCTCCACAAAATTCTGCCTCACCCACTCCTCAGGAGTGAGAGCCACGAAGCGGCGGCGTAAACGGTCGAATATCACGCGGTTGCCCTGCGGGGTGAGCTTGATGTTGAAGCTGCGCGGAGGCAGGTTGAGTGGGATTATTGAATTAAGCGTTTGCATAAGATTAAAATAATTTGTAAATTTACAAAATATTTCGCAACCACACAAAAAAACAATCGATGGCAGCACCAAAAAAAGAAGCAGTGACCTATTCGCAACTCGCCACGGAGATAAGCCGCCGAGTGTTTCGCCCCATTTACCTGCTGATGGGGGAGGAGTCGTTCTACATCGATGACCTCGAGCAAAAAATCGTGGCCGGAGCACTGAGTGAGGACGAGCGCGACTTCAACCTCACAGTGTGCTATGGCGTGGACGTGGATGCCCGTGAGGTGATAAACATGTGCAAGCGCTACCCTGTGATGGCCGAGCGGCAAGTGGTGGTGGTGCGCGAGGCACAGAACATAAAGGATGCCGACATTTTCAAGTTCTATGCCGAGAAGCCACAGCAAAGCACCATCCTCGTGCTGTGCAACAAGAATGGCAACATGAAAGCACCTGAATTTATCAAGCAACTCAAGGGTGGCAACACAGGAGTGGTGTTTGAGTCGGTAAAGCTCAAGGACGCAATGGTGGCTAAGGTGATTGCCGACTATGCCGGCGACCGCCGCTGCAACATCGACTCCAAGTCGGCAGCCATGATGGCCGACTATGTGGGCACCGACGTGTCGCACCTGGTGAATGAGATGGACAAGCTCATTATGCTGGTAGGGGAGGGCGGACGCATCACTCCCGAGGTGATAGAGCGCAACATAGGCATAAGCAAGGACTACAACAACTTTGAGCTTGAGGACGCCATAAAATTCCGCAAGGTGGAAAAAGCCTTCCGCATTATCGACTACTTCACCAAGAACCCAAGGAAGAACCCCTCGGTGGTGACAGTGAGCCTCCTCTTCAACTACTTCTCAACACTGCTGCTTGCACTCACGGCCAAGGACAAGAGCGAGCGTGGAATAATGGCGCAGATTGACGCCAAGTCGCCCTACCGAGTGAAGATGGTGATGGAGGGAGCCAAGAACTACAACACGGCACAGTGCGTGAACATAATAGGCTACATTCGCGAGTTCGACCGCAAGTCGAAGGGCATGGACAGCCGCCAGGGCGAATACGTGCTGCTGCGAGAGCTGATAGCCAAAATTCTCTATTGCTGACACTGCGTGAATAACATCAGAGCCAACTGCACAGCGCA
>CAMGFF010000078.1 GCA_946055125.1 uncultured Prevotellaceae bacterium
TTGCAATATTTCACAATATCGCCCACACAATTTAGGCTAATGGAGATTTTTTTGCCCGGTTGCAGGATTATCCGGAAAAAGTGTTGTAACTTTGCAGGCTGAAAAGTTTTTTTAGGTTTTTTGATATTTTTATTATGGTAATTCAATGCGCAATCATCTTCGGGTGCCTGGCACTCGGCGAAGTGGTGGTGTGGCTCACCGGCATCAAGCTGCCGTCGAGCATAATAGGCATGCTCATTCTCACCCTGCTGCTGCAAGTGAAGGCGGTGAAACTCCGCCAAGTGGAGGGAATGGCCAATTTCCTCGTGAAAAATCTGGGCTTCTTCTTCGTGCCGGCGGCGGTGTCGCTAATGCTCTATCTCGACATTATCCGCGCCCAGTGGCTGCCCATATTGGTAGCTTCGGGCGTGAGCACGGTGATAGTGATGGTGGTGACGGGCTGGATTCACCAGCTTACCCGCAAATACATGTAACTTTATCAATTGATGCACTATGGAAATACTCAGCAACACTTATTTCCTGCTCGCGCTCACTTTTGCGCTCTATGCAGGTAGCCAGATTCTCCAGCACCGCACGGGCTGGACTTTCCTCAACCCCATTCTCATCTCGGCGATGCTCATCATCGTGTATCTGAAGGTGAACGACATCGACATTGCCACCTACAACGAGGGCGGACACTACATTGAATTCTGGCTGAAGCCGGCAATCGTGGCGCTGGGCGTGCCGCTCTACAAGCAGCTCTCCGCCATACGCAAGCAACTGCTGCCGCTGCTCATCTCCGAGCTTGCCGGCTGCGTGGTGGGCATAATCTCGGTGGTGCTAATAGCCCGGCTGCTTGGTGCCACGCAGGAGGTGGTGCTGTCGCTTGCCGCAAAGTCGGTGACCACGCCTATCGCCATGGAGGTGACTAAGGCTGTGGGAGGAATACCGCCACTCACGGCCGCCGTGGTAATCTGCGTGGGAATTTTTGGCGGAATGACGGGCTTCCGCGTGATGCGAATGACTCACATTGGCAGCCCTATTGCCCAGGGACTCTCGCTCGGCACTGCTGCCCACGCTATGGGCACATCGCGGGCCATGGACGTGAGCGACAAGTATGGCGCTTTCGCCAGCCTTGGCCTCACACTCAACGGCATCTTCACCGCCCTCCTCACCCCCACCATTCTCTCGCTCATTCAATTTAGTTAGGAGTGAGGAGTTATTAGTGAGGAGTTAGGAGTTTTTTGGAGGGAAAATGTGAGAAATTCGGGAAAAATGTGTAATTTTGCAATGTCAAACTAAAGAAACAATACTTAATCTACTACTAACACATTGCATTATGTTCGGCTCATTTGATATTCAGGCCTGCGCCAGCGCATTTATCGTTCTCTTCGCAGTAATCGATATTATTGGCTCTATCCCTATCATAATCCAGCTGAAGGAGAGCGGCCGCACCGTGAATGCCACAAAGGCCTCTCTCATATCTTTCGCACTCATGCTCCTCTTCTTCTATGCCGGCGATGTGGTGCTCAAGCTCTTCAGCGTGGATATTACCTCATTTGCCGCCGCAGGCTCAATCATTATCTTCTTATTCGCACTCGAGATGATTCTCGATGTGGAGATATTCAAGAACCAGGGGCCCATCAAGTCGGCCACGCTGGTGCCGCTGGTGTTCCCGCTCCTTGCCGGTGCCGGCACGTTCACCACGCTGCTCTCGCTCAAGGCCGAGTATGCCGACGTGAACATTCTCATCGCCCTTGTGCTCAACATGGTGTGGGTTTACTTCGTGATACGCATGACGCGCCGCATCGAGCGTCTGCTGGGCCAGGGCGGAATCTACCTCATCCGCAAGTTCTTCGGCATTATCCTCCTCGCCATCTCGGTGCGCCTCTTCACTGCCAATGTGTCGCAGCTCCTCGGCTCGCTGTGAAACAGACTCTTGGCATAGTGGAGCAAGGTGGGTTTTCGCTCTCTTGCCGTTAATAATGTATAATTATTTTGGGTGATACGTTTTTTATCACTAAATTTGTGGTCGATAACAAAGGGGTGCCTGCGTGGCTGAGATTATACCCTATGAACCTGATCCGGGTAATGCCGGCGTAGGAATTGTTCATACCACACTCACACACTATCTCTATTGCCGCTGCCGGCGTGTTTCCCCTGCATTTTTTTATTCTATTTATTGATGCGATGAGAGCTTATCACACTTGTCTCACCATTGCCGGCTCCGACTCGTCGGGCGGCGCAGGGATTCAGGCCGACTTGAAGACGATGTCGGCACTTGGGGTGTATGGCGCAACGGCCATCACTGCGATTACCGCACAGAACACCACCGGCGTGACGGCGATAATGCCGGTGTCACCCGAGGTGGTACTGGCGCAGATTGCCGCCGTGGCCACCGACGTCAGGCCCGACGCGGTGAAAATAGGCATGCTCTTCTCGCGCCCCATCGTGGAGGCCGTGGCGCAGGGCATTGAGGTGCACCGGCTGAGCCGAATAGTGCTCGACCCGGTGATGATTTCCACCTCGGGCAGCCGCTTGCTACGCGACGATGCCATTAGCGCAATGACCGAGCGACTCTTTCGGCTTGCCGACCTCGTCACCCCCAACCGCTTTGAGGCCGAACACCTTGCCGCGATGAAAATCAATAACGCCGACGATGCCGCCACCGCCGCCCGCTCTATCCTCGACCGCGGAGCGCGAGCCGTGCTTATCAAGGGCGGACACTTCGACGGCGCTTCTATGACCGACTACCTCTTCACCGCCACCGGCTACCGGCAGCAGTTCACCTCGGCTAAAATCGACACGCGCAACACTCACGGCACCGGCTGCACCCTCTCGTCGGCAATAGCCGCCCACCTGGCAATGGGGCTCAGTGTGCCCGAGGCTGTGGCTCGCGCAAAGGGCTACCTCAGCGCAGCCCTCGCCGCGGGGGCCGACGTGGCAATAGGCAGCGGCCACGGCCCGGTGAACCATTTCTTCAAGCCCGAACAACTGAAAACCCACACAATATGATTACAGTAAATATCAACAACAAGTTGCAGAAGCTCCCCGAGGGAAGCTCCATTGCACAGGCCCTCGACACCGTGGAGCAGCTGCGCAGCAAGCAAGGCATTGCAGTGGCGGTGAACATGCAGGTGATTCCCGCCTCGCAGTGGGACCGACCGCTCGCCGATGGCGACAGCATAACCATCATCAAGGCTTTCTATGGCGGATAGCGGCCTGTGGCTCATTGCCATCACTCCCCAAGCCACCGTGCCTCACGAGGCGCACAGGCTGCAACAGCTCATTGCGGCGGGATTCCGCTATGTGCACGTGCGCAAGCCCTCGATGGGCGAGGCCGAGTTGCGCAGCTACCTCAGCGCAATTCCACAGGAACTGCACCCCCGGCTCAAGCTGCACTCCCACTTCGGGCTGGCAAGGGAATTTGCCGTGGGCGGATTGCACCTCAACCACCGCTATCCCGTGATTCCGGCCGGGATCGATGCCACAAGGCTTTCGGTGAGCCGCTCGTGCCACTCGCTCGGCGAGTTGAAGGCTGCCTCAGGGTGCGAATATGCCTTCCTAAGCCCCATTTTCGACAGCATTTCGAAGACCGGCTACGGCAGTGCGTTCACCCCGGAGGAGCTGAGGCGTTTTTTCGCCGAGAACCCACAGTGCCGCAATGCCGTGGCACTGGGCGGAGTCACCCCGGGGCACCTGCGCGAGCTGCGCGAGTGGGGATTTGCCGGAGCGGCCTTCCTGGGCTTCCTCTTTGGCGCGGAAAGCGAGAGGGAGTTTGAGAACCGATTGGAAATTATTAAAAACAACACATAGAAAACTACAATATGCTACAATTTATCACCAATGCCACAAGTGGCGAAGAAATAGTGACCCAGGTGCGCCAAGTGATTGCCGGAGGCTGCGGCTGGGTGCAACTGCGCATGAAGGACGCTCCCCACGAGGAAATAGTGGCTGTGGCGCAGCAGCTCAAGCCCATTTGCGCCGAGAGCGAGTGCATTCTCATCATCGACGACCACGTGGATATTGCCCGCGACCTTGAGCTCGACGGAGTGCACCTTGGCAAGACCGACATGCCCCCCATGCAGGCACGCGCAATGCTCGGCGGCAAGCCCATAATAGGCGTGACGGCCAACACCTTCGAGGATATACGGGGCTACGCCGGCATCGACATCGACTACATTGGTCTCGGCCCATTCCGCTTCACCTCCACCAAGAAGAACCTCAGCCCCATTCTGGGGCTTGATGGCTACCGCACCATCATGCAGCAATGCGCCGCCGAGGGTATCTTCATTCCCACAGTGGCAATAGGCGGAATCACTGCTGCCGACATCGACCCGCTTATTGCCACCGGAGTGAGCGGTGTTGCCCTCTCGGGCAGCCTCGTTGGCGCCGGCGACACCACGGCCGAGACAGCCAAGGTAATCTCACTCCTCCACGAGGCCATCGCCAAGCGACTTAACCAATAGAACTACGAAAATTATCAACTACATAGCTTATGGATAAACTTATCATTGGCAACAGGGAGTTCTCCTCCCGCCTTTTTGTGGGAACGGGCAAGTTCCCCTCAAATGAGCTGATGCTTCAGGCCATTCTCGCCTCGGAATCGCAGATGATTACCGTGGCAATGAAGCGCATCAATATGGACAATGAGGCCGACGACGACATGCTGCGCCACATCAACCGCGAGGCGGTGCAATTCCTCCCCAACACCTCGGGCGTGCGCAATGCCGAGGAGGCCGTTTTTGCCGCCAAACTCGCACGCGAGTGCTTCGGCACCAACTTCATAAAACTCGAAATACACCCCAATCCCAAGTATCTGCTCCCCGACCCCGTGGAGACTCTCAAGGCCACCGAGGAGCTGGTGAAGCTGGGGTTCGTGGTGCTGCCCTACATTCAGGCCGACCCCGTGCTGTGCAAGCGGCTTGAGGACGTGGGCACTGCCGCCGTGATGCCGCTTGGTGCTCCCATTGGCACCAACAAGGGATTGAAGACCAAGGATTTGCTCGAAATCATCATCGCCGAGAGCAACGTGCCTGTGGTGATTGATGCCGGCCTGGGCGCTCCCTCTCACGCAGCCGAGGCCATGGAAATGGGAGCCGACGCTGTGCTGGTGAACACCGCCATCGCCATTGCCCGCGACCCTGTGGCCATGGCCCGCGCATTCAAGCTCGCAGTGGAGGCCGGACGCATGGCTCATCTTGCCGGACTTGGCGCTCAGTCGTCGCTCGCCGTGGCGAGCAGCCCCCTCACTTCTTTCCTCGACTAATCACCACTCACTTAAAAACACTGAATATCTTTTTTTTATGGAAATCAACAATACCAACGTGGAGTCTTATCCCTCCTCCGAGAAAATCTACGTCGACGGAACGCTTTTCCCAATCAAGGTGGGTATGCGCCGCATTTCGCTCACCCCCACAGTGACTTTTGATGCCGGCAACAACCGCATCGTCACCGAGAACGCCCCGGTGTGCGTCTACGACACCAGCGGCCCATTCACCGACCCCGCTGTGAAGGTGGATATCAACCGGGGCATTCCGCGCCTGCGCGAGCAGTGGATCGACGAGCGCGGCGACGTGGAGCAGCTCCCCGACATCACCTCGCAATATGGCCGCGAGCGTCTTGCCGACAAGTCGCTCGACTCTATCCGCTTCCCGCACCTCGTGAAGCCCCGAAAGGCCAAGCCGGGCAAGCGCATCACGCAGATGGCCTACGCCAAGGCCGGCGTAATCACCGCCGAGATGGAATATGTGGCAATCCGCGAGAACATGAACAACCGCGAGCTGGGCATTGAGTCGCACATCACCCCCGAGTTTGTGCGCGATGAGATTGCCGCCGGCCGTGCCATTATTCCCGCCAATATCAATCACCCCGAGGCCGAGCCGATGATCATAGGCCGCAACTTCCTCGTGAAGATCAACACCAACATTGGCAACTCGGCCCTCTCCTCGTCGATTGAGGAGGAGGTGAACAAGGCCGTGTGGAGCTGCTACTGGGGCGGCGACACTCTCATGGACCTCTCCACCGGCGACAACATTCACGAAACCCGCGAGTGGATTATCCGCAACTGCCCTGTGCCAATGGGCACCGTGCCTATCTATCAGGCGCTGGAGAAGGTGCGCGGCAACGTGCGCAAGCTCACCTGGGAAATCTACCGCGACACGCTCATCGAGCAGTGTGAGCAGGGTGTGGACTACTTCACAATTCACGCCGGTGTGCTGCGCCGACATGCCGCACTGGTGGGCAAGCGCCTCACGGGCGTGGTGTCGCGCGGCGGAAGCATAATGCTGCAATGGACCGTGCTGCACAATGAGGAAAGCTTCCTCTACACCCATTTCGACGAGATTTGCGAGATTCTCAACAAATACGACGTGGCCGTGTCGCTCGGCGACGGCATGCGCCCCGGCAGCATTCACGATGCCAACGATGAGGCTCAGTTCCTGGAGCTCGACGTGCTGGGCGAGCTCACCAAGATTGCGTGGGAGCACGACGTGCAGGTGATTATCGAGGGTCCGGGACATGTGCCTATGCACAAAATAAAGGCCAACATGGAGCGGCAGCTCGCCGCATGCCACGAGGCTCCTTTCTACACCCTCGGCCCGCTTACCACCGACATTGCCCCGGCCTACGACCACATCACCTCGGCAATTGGCGCGGCGCAGATTGGCTGGCTGGGCACGGCAATGCTCTGCTACGTCACCCCCAAGGAGCACCTCAGCCTCCCCAACCTGGAGGACGTGCGCAATGGCGTGATTGCCTACAAGATTGCAGCCCACGCCGCCGACCTCGCCAAGGGGCATCCCGGAGCGCAGGTGCGCGACGACGCTATGAGCAAGGCCCGCTATGAGTTCCGCTGGAAGGACCAGTTCAACCTCTCGCTCGACCCTGCCCGCGCCCGCCAGTATTACATCGACAGCCACAAGGACGACAACAAGTTCTGCACCATGTGCGGCCCCAATTTCTGTGCCATGCGCATCTCGCAGAACGTAGCCAACGAAATTTGCATAGGAGGAAATAAAGAATAATGTTTTCTGAAGAATTATCGAAAATAAGCTGGGACGATACCACCTCACGCATCGGAGCCATGACGGCTCGCGATGTGGAGGCGGCTCTCAGCAAGGAGGTGCTGAGCGTGGACGACTTCATGGCGCTCATCTCTCCGGCCGCCGTGCCTTATCTCGAAATAATGGCACAGCGGGCGCAGCACTACACGCAGGAGCGTTTCGGCAAGGTGATAAGCATGTACATTCCGCTCTATCTCAGCAATGCCTGCACCAACTTCTGCGTGTATTGCGGATTCCAGTATGCCAACAAGATTAAGCGCACCACGCTCACGCCCGAGCAAATCAAGGCCGAGTGTGAGGCCATACGCCGCCTGGGTCCCTTTGAGAACCTGCTCATCGTGACGGGCGAGTTTCCCTCGGTGGCGGGTGTGGACTACCTTGAGCAAGCCCTGCACATTGCCCGCCCCTACTTCAACAACCTCTCTATCGAGGTGATGCCGCTCAAGCAGCAGGACTACCTGAGGCTCACCAAGAGCGGACTCAACGGCGTGGTTTGCTTCCAGGAGACCTACCACCGCGACCGCTACAAGGTGTATCACCCTCACGGCATGAAATCCAACTTTGAGTGGCGACTCAATGGCTACGACCGAATGGGCGCGGCCGGTGTGCACAAGATTGGCATGGGAGTGCTAATAGGCCTCGAGGACTGGCGCACCGACATCACCATGATGGCGCATCACCTGCGCTACCTGCAGAAGCACTACTGGCGCACGCGCTTCTCGGTGAACTTCCCGCGCATGCGCCCCGCCGAGGGGCATTTCCAGCCCAATGTGGTGATGACCGACAAGGAGCTGGCGCAGGTCACATTCGCATTCCGAATCTTCGACCACGACGTGGATATATCCTATTCCACACGCGAGAGCCCCAAGTTCCGCGCCAACATGATGAAGCTCGGCGTAACCTCGATGAGTGCCGGCAGCAAGACCGAGCCGGGCGGATATGTGAGCACCCCCGAGGCTCTGGAGCAGTTCACCGTGAGCGATGAGCGCACCCCGGCCGAAGTGGCTGCCGAGATACGCGCCTTAGGCTACGAAACGGTGTGGAAAGACTGGGACAAAATCTTCGACTAAGTCCACCCCCCCGCACGAGAGTTTTTTCTTTACCCAGTGAAACGCGAAAAAAAGCCCGGTGAGGAAGAGAATTGTGTGGGGGAGAGATTGTGATTTGTGTAATATTTGCAGCGGCAAAAGGCGCTTAGGCTTCTTTTTGCCGCTGCTTTTGTGTGATGATGTGCCGCATTGTGAAGCCCCGGTAAGCCCTGCCCCCGAGCCTCTCCTCCATGTCCCGGGGAGGGTCGGCGAGTCCGCCCAAGGCCTCGCCACCAGCAGATCCCGTCAGCTGA
>CAMGFF010000079.1 GCA_946055125.1 uncultured Prevotellaceae bacterium
ACTCCAAATGAAATGTTGAAGCTCACATACTCCTGAATGAAAACACACACTCCCGGCGAAAAGTTGAGGCTCGCCTTGGTGCTCAGCGTGCGCGTTTCCTTGGGCTCATCGTTATAGAGGCGGGTGAACGAGCCTGTGCCGCTCGAGCACTTCAGCTCCACATCGTTGTAGATGGCAAAGCGGCGGTTGTTGTCGAGGCCTATGTAGCGGCGCAGGAATATCGCGGCCGAGTAGTCCTCGGTGTGATAATCCACGTCGCGAAGCGAGAAATTGAGGTCGTCGTCGATATCCACACTCAGGCTGCCCAGGTTGAACTTGTTGCGCGAGTAGCCCAGCTTCATTCCCACCGCCGTGTTGTGCCGCACGAAGTAGCTCACGCTGGGGCTTATCGAGAACATGCTTCCCTTGAAGTTGAAGTCCTTGAGAAACGACAGCAGCTGCACGTCCTCGGTGTCAAACTCGCCGTAGGACACGTTCATTCCAAATGCCCATTTCCCCTTGGGGATAAAGAGGAAATTATGCAGCCCGCGGTCGTAGCGCCCCAGGTTGCGCTCGCGCAGAATGAGGTTCACCGTGTCGTTGCCCACGAGCACGCGCTCTGTGAGCAGCAGCGAGTCGACATTCTGGCGCAGCTGCTCCACCTGCTCGCTCACCGAGGTCCCTCCCCACCGCCGCAGCGGCCTCTCGCGGCTCTCGGGGCTCACTCCGGCCGAGTCGGCGCGGCGCAAGGCCTCGACGGCCTCCTGCGCCTCGTGCTGGGCGGCAAGGGCAAGCACCTGGGCGCGGTGGGCTGCCTCAAGGGCCGCCTGTGCACTGCTGTCGGCAGCTGCCGCCTGTGCCCGTGCCTCACTGGCCCGCTTTGCGGCTCGCTCAGCCACCTGGCGCGGTGTCTCGGCAAGTGCCGGCAGGGCAAGCGGCGCGAGCAGGGCAAGCACCAGTGCTATGCGCAATATCACTGTGTTGGTATTCTTTGTTGTTGTCGTCGTCATCGTCGTCATCATTCGCTACAAGTAGAAAGCCACGCCAAAGGAGATACTGAGCAGGTTGAGGCGCAAATTGGCGCTCTTGCTGTGCAGGTGCGCCACCTTCACCTGGTCGGTTATCTGCTTGGTGTAGCTATAGTTAAAGCCTAATACTCCCACATTCACCTCGAGCGCGGAGTAGTTGTTGAGAAACGCCACCAGTCCCGGAGCCACAGCCAGCCCGGCGCTGTAGCTGCGGGCAAAGGTGCCGGTGAAGTCGGTGCCGGCTCCGTTGCACAGCTTCGACTCGGTGTAGCCCAGCCTGAGCTGCACCTCATTGTAGATGCCGAAGCGCTTGGAGCGCCCAAGGTTGATGTAGTTGCGCAGTATGGCCATGCCCGAGAAGCCCTGCGAGATGCTGTAGAAGTTCTCGTTGCTGTAGTCGGTCTCCGAGTCAAGCACTATGTCGGCGCGGTCCATGCGCACGCGGTTGCGGCTGTACTCCAGCTTGCCGCCAAGGCCCAGGTCGTCCTTCACCATGTAGCACAGCAGGGGGCTGGCCTTGAAGCTGTAGGTGTCGCCGTCGATGCCCTCCACGATGAGGAAGGAGTAGTTGCTCTGCTCGCTCTGCGAGAAGCTCACACTCAGCCCCGCGATCCACTGCCCCTTGGGCACGAAGGTGCGCTGCTCTATGTTGCGCCCGAATTGCTCCAGCTGCGGGGCATCGCCCTCATCGGCATAGCAAGCTACTGCGGTGAGCAACGTTGCCACAACGCATACAACCTTGATTATGTTATTCATGTCTCCTCTGTTTCTTCAATTTTTTATGCTCTGAATACTATTTATCCATTTCCGGCAAATGAAATGAACCGAATAATACAAAAATTTGTCCAAAATTACATATTTTTGGGCAAATTCCACACATTTTATGCGCGAAAAATGTGTGTGCGCATCATCGCGGCCGGGCACAATGCCCGCCTTGAAATCAAAACCGTGCTGCCTTGCGGCGCACAAGCCCTCAAAGCAGCACGGTTCATCCTTTTTTCATAGGCAGGGCTGTCCATCAGCCCTCGCAGGTAGATTGTATTTCATTGCCCCCCTCGAGAGAGAGGGGAGCAGTGAGATGCTTACTCATAAATCAGCTCCAGGTCGTCGAGCCACATGGTGCTGCCGTCGCCTCCCACGAAGTAGTCGCCAAGGTAGCTTGCCGAGGCCACCAGTGAGATATAGGCCGGCATTGCGTCGCTGCGATACTCGATAGGAATGGTGAACTCTATCATGTCGTCACCGGCTGTGTTCTCGGTGAAAATCACCTCGCCGTAGCCAATGATGTTCTTGGCATTCTTGTCGAAGAGCTGCGCCTGGTTCTTGGTCTTGATGATGAATGGGAAATACTGGTTGTTGTAGCCGCTCGTCGAGGCATCGCTCAGTGCCACATAAATCATTCCGTGATCCATGTCGCCCTTCTGTGCGCCATAGGGGTTCTTGTCGCCCCAGTTGCTTCCCTTCTCCATTGCCACGGGGCGATACTTCACCCAGCCGTGAAGTGCCTTGGGGCGTGCCGCAAATGGGCGGCCAAGTCCGAGCACGCCATCGGTGCCCTCGGTTGCCAGATAATCACCGATAAACACGTTTCCGGCAGCAAACTTCAGGATTATGTAGCGCGAGGCCATCTTTATCGACGAGTTGCCCGAGTGCTTGATGCTGGTGTCCTGAGTGGTGATATTGTATTCAGCTCCGAGTGTGGTCGAGCCCCAGTTTCCCGAATCCCAGAAGAAGTCGCCTGCCGAGGCCGATGGCATCCACACGTCGCCGTTCTTCACCCACTCCTCAAAGCTGTTGTTGGGCAGCTGCAGGGTGGGCTGTGTGGTGAACGACTTGGTGACGTTGCTCACCGAGTATGAGCCGTCGGCCGCGGTGCACGCTGCTCGCCACTCATATTTTGCCCCTGCGGTGAGGCCGGTGAGCTTGGCTGTGTACGACAAGCCGTCCTCGGCTACCACGCCGGCAATCCACTGCCAGCCCTCGGTGGCTCGCGATGTCACGTCGCGGTACTCAAAGCCGAAGTTGCTTGCCGAGGTATCGGCAATCGTTGCCGTGAGCACTGCGCTGGTGTGATAGGCCTCCTGTGCCTCGCCGCTCACCACCTTGTCCTCCGAAATCTCTATGTCGAGCACTGCCGAGCGGCTCTTGCCGTTGGCGTCGGTAGCGGTGAGGGTTATCTTGTAGGAACCGGTGGTCAGGCGGTTGAGGAAGTCCTTGCCAAGCACGATTTTCTCCACGTCCTCGCCGGTGGCGGCGTTGTAGCCACAGCCCTGGCCCTCGCGCTCATCGCCCGTGGGCATATACACGCCTGCCGTCTTGAGCTGGGCAAGCACGTTGGCATTGGCCTTGTAGAAGTCGAATGTGCTCGAGCCGCTTATGCCGGTGGCTGCGTCCCAGCCGGTGGCATTGTCGCAGCTGAGGAGCAAGTTGGTGATTTGTGCCGATGCGGTGACGAAGATTGCCAGCTTCGACTCAAATTTGCTCTCTCCCGAGTAGAAAGGCTGGCTCAGGTCGAAGCCGCTGCCCTGCAGGCTCGGCGCTGCCGTAACGGTGATTTCCTCCTCCACTGGTATCTCGCTCTCATCCACATTCACCTCGAGCGAGGCTCCTCCCATTCCTGTGCCGGTCGAGGGGTTGTAGAGGATGTTGAACTGATACTCGGTGGCTGCCTTGGCGTTCTCCACACGGCCGGTCTTCCTGAACTCCGAGCCGTCTTCCTGCGTGCCGGTGATGGTCCACACCAGGTCGGTCTCACCGCGGGGTATCATGTAGTAGCCCTTGGCGGTCGCGCAGTTGTTGTAGTCGAAGTCGAGGGTGGCGGCTGTGGTGCCTATGCTCATCTTCAGGTCGGGCATGAGGGTGCGAAGCGCCTCGGGGAAGATTACCGATGCCACGGTGTTCTGTATCTTACCCACCACCTGCACGGTGGCTGTGGAGCCCTTGCTCACGCTAAACTCCGATTTGCCCATGAAATACTTGTGGGTGTAGCTGGCGTCGGTGCTGTCGCCGGCCCACACCACTGCGTGGTAGTCGCCGCTCACAAGCCACAGTCCCTCGGCGGGTATCTCGCTGGCTTTGTGATACTTGCGCACCAATCCCTTGCTGCTGTACACGTAGAGCTGGAAGTCTTCCATCAGCTCGTTGAGGTCCTCGCCGGTGGCACGTGACTCTACTTTCACATCATTGTTGAGAATCACGTCGAGGCTCACCTTGCCCTCGCCCTCATCGATTCTCAGGTCGTCATTAGAGCATGAGGTAAACGCTCCAACTGTCGCGATTAGCGATAATGCCAATAAATATATCTTTTTCATACTCTAAGCGTGTTATTTTACTACTACAATGCGAATTGTAACCTCGGTGCTTGCTCCTGCATTGTCGGTAACCGTTATCTTGAAGTTGTGGTTTCCTTCGAAGGCACTGAGCATGGGCATGAACGTGGTGATGTCGAATACCATCGATGTCTTGTCCTTAACCTGGTCGCCATAGGGTAATTGCAGACTTGCAAGACTCTCCGCCACACTACCCGGGTTGCAGAGGTCGAAGTTGGCAAGGCCAAGGTCGTTGATTGCTGCCATAAAGCCGTCGGCATCCGACGTGATCTCTACCACAAAGTTCTTGATTCCCTTGGGAGCCTCCACATTTATCGAAGCCGGTGTCGACTCGTTGAACTTGGTGTTGGAGTTGGTTCCGTTCAGGTCGATGTTGTCGCTGGTGATTACCGGTCCTTGCGGTGCCTCGGTGTATTTCTCCTGGCTGACGGTGATGGTCGATGTGAGCTTGTTCATCGTCACGGTGATGGTTGCCTCGCGGCCGTTCACGGGGTCACTGTTGCCCGATGCGCTCACGGTGAAGCCGCCGTCGGTCTTGGCCACGGTGCACCACTGTGCGCTGCTCTCCACGGTCCACTCGTGCGATGCCTTCACGGTCACGCCCTGCGATGCTGCGTCGCAGCCGAAGCTAAGCGTGGTGGCTCCCACGGTGAGGTATTCCTTGGCGGGGTCGGGCTCGATAATCTCCTCCTCGCCGCCGTTCAGTGTCACGTCGCCGTTGAGGTCCACACGCTCCACCGTGGCATCCATGCTCAGGCCGGTGGTGCCTATGCCGCCAAACACCTCGGGGGGCGTGGGCGCATCCTTGAGCGAGAAGGTGATGGTGTGGTGGTAGCCGGGGGCTACGGCATCGGTAATCACCTTGTAGTCGCTCACCTCAAAGCCATCGACCTTGCCATTGAAGGTGGCTGCGATAGTCTTGTTGCCCTCCACATATTTGAAGTAGCCCGCACGGGTCTCGGTGCCGGCATAGTCGAGTGTCTCATTGTCGGCCACGGTCACGGTCACGGTCACGTCGCTCATGCGCGAGCGCAGCTCGTCGCTGTAGTCCACGCTCACTTTCACGTTGCTCAGCTTGCACACAATGGGGTCAACAACCACTATGTCGTTGGGCACCACGGTGAATGTGTTGCTCGTGCCATAGAAGTAGGGAGCGTCGAAGGCCGCAACCTGCTCCTCGGCATTGTAGGCCTCCACGGTGTAGTCGCCCACCTCGAGTGCCACGAGCTCGGGCATCTCGCCGTAGATAAACGACTGGTTGCTGCCACGGCCGTTGGCGCTCTTTATGTTCACGGTGAAGCTGTTCACGTCGGTGGCTGCCGCACGGCTCTCTATCACTATATCGGAGTTCTTCACCGAGAGCGACATCTGAGCAAACGACACGCTTCCCTGTCCCTCCTTCGCGTCGGTGTTGCCATTGTCACCGCCGGGATAGATGGGGCTGTCGCAGCTGGTCATTGCCAACAGTGCTGCAACTCCTGTCATCAGTATGCTTTTAATTGTCTTCATTTTCTTTTCTGTCTTTCATTGAGTTAGTAACTGAATGTGAGGTTATCCACCGTGAGCTGTGCACCATATTTCGATGCCTCTTTCTCATGCAGGTGATCCGACACCTTCACCGAGCCGGCAGCGCGGTTCGACGATGTAATCATTATCTTCAGTGCGGTAGCCTTCTTGTTGGTCACGCTGTAAGTCACGGGCACGGCAAATGCGGTGAAGTCGGCTGCTGCGCCAAGCTCCTTTGTGCCCTTTCCTATCTCGGTGCTGCCATTGAGCACAGTCACTGTCACCACGGCGTTCTCAGTGCCGTCCTGGCCGTCGCGCTCATATTTGTAGTAGCCATTGAGCGTCGAGGGGCGGGTGGCGAAGTCGGTGTCGAGCGAGAGCACGCCTGCCGACACGTTGGCCACCGCGGGAACGTTGGTGCAATAGTAGGTGGTATTGCCGAAGCTTCCGGTCTTGGCGGGAGTGGTTCCGTTAGCATCCCAGCCCACGTTTCTCACCACCATTGCCGAGTTTCCGCTCTGTGCCGCGAGTCCTATGTAGCGGTCGGGTGTGCCCTGTTTGTTGGTGATTCCCCACTTTGCGTTCCACGACACGGTGGTGCTGTAGGTTGAAGGCACTGCAAACCAGCTGTTCTTGTTGTTGATGTTGATGCAAGTCTGGTCGTTGATGCTCTTCCAGCCGGTTGGCTCGCTCACTGTGTAGGTTTCCCAGTTCTGGTAGTCAATTAATCCTGAACGGAACTTTCCGCCCATAGGCATCTCAGTCTCGCTGGCGGTCTGCGTGAGGTCCTCAAAGTCGCCATTGGGCACGCCGGCGGCTGCCTCGGTGGTGAATGTGGCGGTGTATTGGTCGCCGTTCTGCAGCGTCACCACTGCCGAGTAGTCGGTGGCGGCGGTGAGGCCGGTGAAGGTGCACTGTCCCACCTCGTTGAAGCTCTCGCTGCGCGATGCGCCATTAAGTGTGATCGATGTCACCTTGTCCTTCATTACCGACGGGGCTATGGTGATTGTGGCGCGTGTGGCCCACACGTCGTAGTCATTGGCCTCCACGCTCACCAAGCGCTTCAGTGTCACTGCGGCCGACTCGGTGGCATTGTAGCGTGCCTTCACGGTCACGTCGTCCTCGCTCGCGGGAATGTTGAGGGTGATGCGGTAGAGGTTGTCGCCGGTGGCGGTGGCGCTTGCCACTGTCACGTCGCCGAACACGCCCATGGCGTTGGTGGCCTGGAATTTCACCTTGTTGGCCACGTCGGTGCCATTATATGTGAGGTCGAATTGTGCTGTCACGTCGCCAAAGTGCAGCTCGGCGGGGTTGCTGATCACGAGCACGGGCTTGGGCGCGTTCACGGTGAGGGCAACCGGCTCGCAGGTGCGGCCCAGATTGTCGATCACCGAGATGGTGAAGGTGTGGGTGGAGTTGCCGTCGGCCACCTTGAGCTGCGGCAGCAGTGCGGTGAAGTCGATCTCGGCAATCTTGTCCACTCCGCTCCAAATTCCCTTGGTGGTCACGCCAAGCGATGTGAGTGTGCTCTTCTGCTCCTCGGTGGCGGCAATGAGGTCGATGTCGCCGGCAAGAGGGCTGAGGGCCGGGGTGGCCGATGCGGTGTTGAGAATCACCTGCTTCACGCCGCCCTGGGCGAGGATGTTCACCTTGAGTGTAGCCTCGGCAGCGTCGCCCTCAAGAATGTTGATGGGCGTGCCGGTGGTGAAGCCGTAGGCTGTGAGCACAGGCGACGGTGTGATGAAGATGTCGCCGCTCACGTCGATGGTGATGGGCTCAAGCGTCGTCGTGTCGTCAAACGACACTGTGATCTGCTCATTGCCCACCTCGCCGCCATTGGCATCGATTTTCACATGGTAGTGTGTGCCGGGCAGCGCGTTCACAATCTTTGCCGCCTCCACCTCGCCGCTCACTCCATTCTGCTTGGTCACCGAGATGATGATGCTCACGTCGCCGGGCTTCACAAATGCCCAGTCGCTGGCAGTGGCAGCAGCGGCAAGCTCAGGCATGTCGATGTAGTTGGTGCCGTTAGATGAGTGGATTGTGGTGCTATATTCAGTGAAATAGTTCATGAATGCCTCCGAGTATTCCACGCTCACAGCCGTGTTGGCAAGTTTTGCCACCAGGGCCGGCTGTGCGTCCTCTCCGTCATACACATTGAATGTGGTGCTGCCCTCAAAATAGGGCTTGCCAAGTCCTTCTTCTTCAATGTCGCCATAATAAGCCTCAAGCGAGTATGCGCCCACGGGGAATTGTGTCCCTGAGAACTCTCCAAGGCCGGTAACGGTCTTGTCGAGACTCCCGTCTTCTTTCATCAGGTGGAACGTGAAGCCCTCAATCGCCGGTGCGTCGGGCACCGATTCTGTGGCGCGGCTCTCCGTGCGGGGATTCGTCACCGAATAGTCGATTGTGAATTCCGGGCTAATTGTTCCCGAGCCTTTTGTCAGCCCCTTCTCATCGCCTTGGCACGATGCCAAAAGCAGTGCAAGAGCCGACACTGGCAAAAACAGCTTAAAATTCATGTTCACGAAATCTTTT
>CAMGFF010000080.1 GCA_946055125.1 uncultured Prevotellaceae bacterium
AACGTTGATAATCTTGCCCCACCTCCCGGCATTGCCACGGCGGCGCATGGAGCGTAGTGTGGCGATGCGCAGGTTGATGTCGGCAGTAGCCTCGGCCGCCATCGGGTCGCGCTCGTCGAGCAGGGCAGCAATGTCGGCAGCAAGGCATTTCTCCTCCATGGTAGCGGCAATGGCAATCATCTGCGCGATGCGAGGGTGGCAGGGAATTTTCTGCAACTGCCGCCCATGGGCAGTGATTGTGCCGCTATCGTTGATTGCCCCAAGGCCAAGCAGCAGTCGCTCGGCCTCGGCCACATGAGCGCGAGGCGGCATTGTGAGCCACGGCAGTTGAGCCATTCGGCTTCCGTCCCATGCGGCAATGTCGAGTGCCACCGGCGCGAGGTCGGCAGTGAGTATCTCGGGGGTGCGCATCGGGTCCATGCGCAGCTCGGTGGCACGGCTCCACAGCCGGTAGCACACACCGGCTGCCACGCGCCCGGCACGCCCGCTGCGCTGCTGTGCCATGTCGAGTGAGATGCGCACCGTGGTGAGGCGGCTCAGGCTGCTACGGGCGTCAAACACCAGCGTGCGGCACAATCCCGAGTCCACCACCACGCGCACGCCCTCAATCGTTATCGATGTCTCAGCCACAGGCGTTGCAAGCACCACCTTGCGCCGCCCGCCGGGCAGTGGCATTATGGCTTCGCGCTGCTGCTGTGGAGGCAGAAGCCCGTAGAGCTGGCAAATCATCGTGTCGCCAAGCGCGTTGCCAAGAAGCTCGGAGCAGCGCACTATCTCGGCCTGACCAGGCAAGAAAGCAAGTATGTCGCCCTCGTGGCTGCGGTGTGCCATAGCAATGGTGCGGGCCACCAGCTCGGCGCAATTCTCGGCAGTGGCTTCCTCGCCATATCTCATCTCCACCTCGTGCATCTTCCCCTCGCTTTCTATCAGTGGCGCATCAATCGCTTGGCAAATGGCGGCAGCATCGATAGTGGCCGACATCACCACAATTTTCAAGTCGGGACGCAGCACCTGCTGTATCTCGCGCACCAGTGCAAGAGCGGTGTCGGAGGCAAGGCTGCGCTCATGAAATTCATCGAATATCACCGCACTTACTCCGTCGAGCGTGGCATCGTCCACAATCATTCGCGTGAGTATTCCCTCGGTCACCACTTCAAGGCGCGTGCTGCTTGACACCTTTGTGTCGAAGCGCACGCGGTAGCCCACAGTGCCGGCCACGCGCTCGCCAATCATCGAGGCCATGCGCTCGGCAATCTGGCACGCGGCAATGCGGCGCGGCTCAAGCATCACCACCTTGCCCTCGGCCATGTCGCTGAGCATGGTGAGCGGAAGAAGCGTGGATTTGCCAGCTCCCGGCGGAGCAGTCACCACGAGCCGCTCGTGCGTGCGGAGCAGGCGGTTCACCTCCCTGGCAATCTCCCCGGCCGGCAACCGCCTCATGTATTCTGTATTGAAAATATCAACCATTCTTTCTCAATCCCAAGATTCTTATTATCCTTATATCATTTGGCAGCGATAATCCACCTGTTATTTATGTTGCAAAATTAATCATATATTCGCAATTATGCATTGTCGCTCTTATAGTTTCTCAATTTCCGCACGAAGTATAGCCACTTTATTTGCACAGAATCGCCGATTACCAATCAGTGGTTGCTGAGTTGGTAATCGGCGTTGTTTCTGAGCCTTTAATGGGCTTATTTCTCAGTGGCGAGAATCAGTGCAGAGTAGGGGGCAACGGTGATTTCGCCGCCGGCAAAGTCGCCAAGGCCTTCAGCGCTCAGCTTGCCATCACGGGCAATCACTTTCCATGTGCCTTTCTTCACTTTCTTCACCTTGATAGTCTGCGCTGTGGCGTTGCCGTTGAACACGAGCTTTATCTCCTTCCAAGCGTCGCCATTTGCATTGTTGAGAATTGAGTAGGAGATAAGGTTGTCATGCTTCACAGCGTCGAATTTAATGTTTCGGGCAATCTCCTCGGCGGTGGTCATGCGGAATGCCGGGTGTGCTTTGCGCAGGGCGATGAGGTTGCGGTAGTAGTCGAATTGGTCGCGATAGTCCTTCTTCTGGTTCCAGTCGATGGCGTTGATGTCGTCGGGCGACTTGTAGCTGTTGTGCACGCCTTTCTTGTTGCGGAACACCTCTTCGCCACAGAACATGAATGGAGTGCCTTGTGAGGTGAACACAATGGTCTGCGCCAGCTTGGCCACTGCAAGACGCTCGGCCTCGGTGGAGCCGGTCATCGACTTGGCGAGCTTGTCGGTGAGGCAGAGGTCGTCGTGGCACGACACATAGTTCACTATCTGCTGGGGCGAGGTGGCATAGGCCTCCTTGGCGTTGTTGCCCTTGCTGTAATCCACCTGTGGGTGTGCGGTGGCTGCCACAATGCCTATTTTCACTGTTTCCTCGTTGCCGGGCTTGCCGCTGGCAAATCCGCAGTCGGCGGCGTTGCTGTAGTGTCCCTTCACGGCGTCGCGAATGTCGTCGCTGAACACCGCTATGCCATCCATTTTTGCCACATGCACCTTCAGCGCACGCTTCCCCACGGGCAGCGGCGAGTCGCCTGCAGTCCAGCCTTCGCCATAGACGAACGAAGATGGATTAATCTCCTTCAGCGCCTTTGCCACCTGGGTCATTGTCTCGGTGTCGTGAATTGCCATGAGGTCGAAGCGGAAACCGTCGATGTGATACTCGCGTGTCCAATATTTCACCGAGTTCACGATAAAGTCGCGCATCTGCTGGCGGTCGCTGGCTGTCTCGTTGCCGCAAGCCGAAGCGTCGGAGTAGGTGCCGTCGGTGCGCTGGCGATAGTAGTAGCCCGGTGCGGTGAGCTCGAAGTTGGAGCCTTCGGTGATGCCTGTGTGGTTATACACCACGTCCATCACCACGCCTATCCCGGCCTTGTGCAGGGCTTGCACCATGAGCTTCATCTCGCGTATGCGGCTGTAGGGGCAGGCGGGATTGGTGGAGTAGGAGCCGTCGGGCACGTTGTAGTTGATTGGGTCGTAGCCCCAGTTGTACTGGTTGGATGGGAGCTGGCTCTCGTCGACGCTGTTGTAGTCGAACGATGGCAGAATGTGCACATGCGTCACACCAAGCTCCTTCAGGTGGTCGATGCCGGTCTTCTCGCCATTGAGCGACAGAGTGCCATTCTCAAGCATTGCCACAAATTTGCCCTTATTCGTAATGCCCGAGTTGCGGTGCATCGAGAAGTCGCGGTGGTGCATCTCATATAGAATCACGTCGGTGAAGTGCTTCACCTCCGGGCCGCGGTCGGCCTCCCAGCCCTCGGGGTTAGTCTTGGCAAAGTCGATGATAGCGGCACGCTTGCCGTTCACTCCCACTGCTTTGGCCCACACGCCGGGTGTCTCATCGAGCCAGCGACCCTCATATTTTATGCTGAAGGTGTAGAACTTGTCCATCAGGTCCTCAGTGGTGTCGAGGCTCCACACTCCGGTGGCTGCATTGGGTTTCATTGCTGCATGGGCAAAGGCCTTGCCTCCCACGCCATTTTCATAGAAGGCTATGCGCACCTCCTGCGCCATGGGCGACCACAGGCGGAAGTGATAGCCACGATTGTCGATTGTAAGTTCAAGATCCTCGCCACTGTAGGTGGGCATTGATGCAAACGACTCAACGATTACTGGTGAAATGGTTGCTGACATAACACTTTGAGGCATAGCGGCAACCGACACTATGCCAAGTGTCGAAGCGCATGCTTTGATTAGTAGATTTTTCATGCTAAAGTTTACATGGGTTTATAAGTGAATACTCTATAGTTTATGCTGTGTGAAATATAGGCGAGAGAAGGATTGATGGGGTGTGGGTGGAGAGAAGTAGGTGCGTGGGTGTGTCAGCGCACTATTATCTTGCGCGACCATTCATTGTTGCACTTCACCACATAGAAGCCCTTTGGCAGCTCAAATGAGGCGTGAGTGCCCGGAGCAAGGCGCACTGTCTTTACGGCCTGCCCCGTCACACAATAGATGCTGTAGGTGCTCTGTGCACTGCCGGTGTTGGTTATCGTTACCGTCTGGCTGCTGACCTTTATGCAATCGGCTTCTCCTGCTGCAATAGCCGCCCGCTGCTGCATTGCATGGTAATTCTCGCTGCCGCCATCGGTGGCAAGAGCTGCAAACGCACAATTAAGTGCAATTATCGCAATAGTAAAAATCCTTCTCATCATAGTTAAGCTTTCTGATATGCTTTTGCGCTAAACCTGCACAGCAGCCACACCCGGAGTGCCGTAGGCAAGTTGCCGCTTATTTTTGCAAAAATAGTAATTTTCTCAACAAAAAGCAACTTTCACACCAAAAAAATCTTTTGCCTCACAAAATTTCACTGTTTTCAATTGAGCCTAACTCTGAGACCTCGGTCATATTTTCGGGGTCTACGCTTTTGGCTATCGCAAATTTTTCTTACCTTTGCACATTGCAATAATGTCACAAGGTACTACAATGATGTTAAATATCTGTTAATTTCACTTGCTGTATGTAACAAAGTGGCTAATGACGAAGTCTAACTCAAGATTAAATCCGAAAACAAACTAATGTATCACAATAATTAATCAAACAAATCAGAAAAAAAGATGAGAAAATTAAGTATTCTTTTTTCATTGATGACGGCTCTCATCATGGCAGTGCCTGCATTGGCGCAGGAGGCTGAGAATCCCATGTTGCAGCCATTGCCCATCGACCCTAATGTGCGCTATGGCGTGTTGCCAAATGGCCTCACCTACTATGTGCGCCACAACGAGGAGCCTAAGAACCGTGCCGAGTTCCACATCGCCCAGAAGGTGGGCTCAATCCTTGAGGAGGACAACCAGCGCGGTCTTGCCCACTTCCTTGAGCACATGGCCTTCAATGGCCTGCAGCACTTCCCCGGCAAGTCGATGCTTGAGTATTTCCAGAGCATTGGTCTGACTTTCGGTGGCGACATCAATGCCTACACCGGCTTCGACCAGACTGTTTACCGCCTCTCCAACGTGCCCACCGAGCGCGAGGCCGTGCTCGACTCGGCCCTGCTCGTGCTTCACGACTGGTCGTGCGCAATCACCCTCGATGAGAAGGAAATCGACGCCGAGCGCGGCGTGATCCATGAGGAGTGGCGCACTCGCGGCGACGCTTCGATGCGCCTCTATGAGGCTGTGCTGCCCATTATCTTCAAGGACAGCAAGTATGCCTACCGTATGCCTATCGGCACCATGGACGTGGTGATGAACTTCAAGCCCCAGGAGCTGCGCGACTACTACCACCGCTGGTATCGTCCCGATCAGCAAGCAATTGTGGTGATTGGCGACTTCGATGCCGAGAAGATGGAGCAGAAGGTGAAAGACCTCTTCTCGCCCATCAAGATGCCCGAGAACCCGGCCAAGCGTGAGTATTTCCCCGTGCCCGACCACAAGGGAATCGACTATGCGCTCTACACCGATCCCGAGTCGTCGAGCTCGCTCATCTATCTCTTCTTCCAGCACGAGGTGTTCCCTCGCGAGCACAAGAACACACTGGCATTTGCGCTCACCGACATGGTGTCGCAGCTCACCAGCACAATGTTCAACAGCCGCCTGAGTGAGATTGCCCAGGATCCCGCAGCACCCATGTCTTACGCCATGAACTACGACAGCAACTTCTTCATTGCTCAAACTAAGGACGCATTCACATTCATTGGCGTGGCAAAGGAGGGCAAGACACTTGAAACCTACCAGACGCTGCTCACCGAGGCTCAGCGCGTGAACCTGCACGGATTCACTCAGGGCGAGCTCGACCGCGCAAAGGCCGAGCTGAAGCAGCAGATGGAAACCGCCTACAACGAGCGCGACAAGCACAAGAGCCTCAAATATGCACAGGAGTATATCGGCCACTTCACCGATGGTGGCTACATTCCCGGCATAGAGATGGAGTATCAGCTCGCACTCGCTATGCTCCCGCAAATCGATCTCAACACCGTGAACGAGTTTGCCAAGGAGGCTATCTCCGAGGACAACGTGAGCCTCATCATCAATGGCCCGAAGAAGGAGGGCGCAGTATATCCCACTAAGGAGCAGGTTGAGGAGAACTTCAAGACCATACTCTCATCGCAGGTTGAGGCCTATGTGGACAATGTATCGACCGAGCCGCTCCTTGCCAATGAGCCTGCTCCCGGCAAGATTGTGAGCGAGAGCACCGACGCCGCTACCGGCATAACCACCATGAAGCTCTCCAATGGCGCTACCGTGCTGCTCAAGCCCACCGACTTCAAGAACGATGAAATCAACATGAGCGCTATCAGCCTTGGTGGTTACAGTGTGTTCAATGGCAAGTTCAGCCCCGACATCATGTTCTTCGACAATGCCGTGGCTTGCAGTGCACTTGGCACCTACACCACCACCGCCCTCGAGAAGTATCTTGCAGGCAAGAAGGCCAGCGTGAACTTCGGCATGGACGATGCCTACGAGACGGTTTCCGGCTCATCGTCGGTCAAGGACTTCGAGACTATGCTCCAGATGAACTACCTGCTCTTCACCGACGTGCGCAAGGACGAGAAGACCTTTGAGGCTCAGCGCAGCTCGCTCATATCGAGCCTGAAGATGATGGCCAACAATCCCCGCGCGATATTCAGCGACTCAATCAACGCCACCATGAACCTGCACAACCCCTTGAAGATGTATCCTCGCATCGAGGACATGGAGGCTGTGAACTACGACAACTGCCTCAAGCTCTACCGCGAGCGCGTGGCTAATGCCGGCGACTACACTTTCTCATTCGTAGGCAAATTCGACATCGCCGAGATACGCCCCATGATTGAGAAATATATCGCATCGCTGCCCGACAACGGCGTGCGCGAGAAGTATGGTTACCGCCAGCCCACTGCTAAGGGCCAGGTGGAGAACAAGTTCACACTGCCCATGGAGAACCCCAAGGTGTCGGTTCGCTACGAGCTCTCGGGTGAAACTGAATTCTCGCTCAAGGCACGCACCATTTTCCGCCTCCTCTCGGAGGTTATGGACATCGTCTATACCCGCACCATTCGTGAGGAAGAGGGTGGAACCTACGGCGTGGGAACCGGCTCCTACCTGTCGTATATCGACAATAAATACAAATTCATCTTCCAGTTCGACACCAACGTGGAGAAGAGCCAGCAGCTCACCGACCGCGCTGTGAAGGAACTGAAGCAAGTGGTAACAAAGGGCGCCGAGACAGCCGATTTCCAAAAGGTGAAGGAGGCAGCCATCAAGCAGTATCAGGACCAGCTCCGCGAGAACAGCTACTGGATGAGCGTGCTCACCAACAAGGCTCTTGGTCTTGACAGCTACACCGGCATGGCCGACATCCTCAACAACATCACCCTCAAGGATTTCAATAAATTCTTGAAGAAGAATGTGAGATTCAAGAACAATGCCACTATCATGATGATAGGCGAGGCTAAGAAGTAATTTCGCAAGATTTATCTGAATAATCAACCGGGGCTGCACGCAAGCAAGCGATGCAGCCCCGGTTTTTTTCGTTTTGTCCTCGTGGTGTGGATTAAATGCGTGAGAGCACTGTTTCCACCAGGTCTTCCACTGCCGTCTTGTAGTTGGGCGTGGCGGCTTTCGACATTCGGTTGGCTATGATGCAGCACACGGTTATGGCGCGATGCCCCATGAGCTGTGCCATGCCTTGCAGCGCGGCGCTTTCCATCTCATAGTTGGTGATGCGACAGCCATTGTGCCTGAAGGCACTTATGCGGCTGTTGAGCTCGGGCTCGGCCAGCGGCAGTCGCAGCTCGCGTCCCTGTGGCCCATAGAATCCCACAGCCGAGATAGTCACGCCCTGCACCATTCCCTCGCCAAGCTTCTCCACAAGGTGGGCATCGGCATGGGCAACGTAGGGCTTCGCCCATAGTGGGTTCCACTTCACATAGTCGCAGAATGCGTGCTCAAATTCCAGGTCACACACCTCATTGCGCCCGGCATAGTAATTAAGCACGCCATCGAAGCCCAGGGCCTTGGTGGCAATCACCGGGGTGCCCACAGCGAGATCGGGTTGCAGGGATCCCGAGGTGCCTATGCGCACTATGTTGAGCCGGCGCAGCCTGTCCTTGGTGGTGCGGGTGGAGAGGTCGATATTGGCGAGAGCATCGAGCTCATTGATTACTATGTCGATATTGTCGCTGCCAATTCCGTGAGAGAGGCACATAATGGGCTTTCCATGGCACGTGCCGCCAATAGTGTGAAACTCGCGGCTCGACACCTCAAAGTCGCGAGTGTCGAAGTGTGCCGCCACCATGTTCACGCGGTTGGGGTCGCCCACCACGATTATATTGTCGGTGATATGCTCAGGCAGCAGGTGCAGGTGAAAGATAGAGCCATCGGGGTTCACTATCAGTTCCGATTCAGGGTAATGCTTCTTGTTCATAGTTTGT
>CAMGFF010000081.1 GCA_946055125.1 uncultured Prevotellaceae bacterium
AGAAAGGGCTAAGGATTGATTAGTTGATTTGGATTTCGTCGGTGAAGATCCAGGCACCGGGGCGGGAGTGCTTGGTGGCGTGAATCCTGACGAAGCGGGCGCTGACGTTGAGGAGGAGAGTGAAGGGATGGAGGAGAATTTTGGGCTGGCCATTGGTGACGTAGCCCCATGCAGTGCCGGCACTGAGGAAGTGCTCACCATCGATGGAGGTGAGCACTTCCATTTTTTGAGGCACATGCACCCAAGCTCCCTCGGAGTGCATGAAAGTGGCAGTGACGCAGTGCAGGGGCTTCACGTCGCCGAGGTCGATGGTCACATCGAGGTCGCGCATGGTGCCCTGCCACTTGTGGTCGAGGTAGGTCCAGCCACCCTGCACGCCATCGGTGAGAGTGGCATCGCCTGCGCCGGGCCACTGCGAGCTGTAAGGGAGGTTGTAGGTCACCTTGCAGCCCCGGGCCAGGTGATCAGCCACCACGAAGCTCTCCTTTCGCTCGCCAAACTCATTGGCAATGTCGAAAGTGTTGTAGCCCTTGTCGCGCAAGAAAGCGCACAGAGCCACGGCATTTGCACGGAAGCGGGAGAAATCCTTGTCGGCGGCGCGGCTCCAGCCCGTTTCGGCCACGGCAAAAGTGCGGGGATAATACATATACTCGGCGTGAGCATCGGTGGGAATGTACTCACTCCAGAGGTTGGCCTGCACGCCGAGCAAGTGCTTCATTTGCTCGGGCGAGATAGATGGGTCGGCAGGGTCGTAGGCATAGGCGCGGCTCAGCGGAGTGTAGCCACCAATGGATATAGGCTCCTTGAACGGCGCGTCCTGAGTGTAGTCGAGGTAGTAGAATTCGCCGGGAGTCATCACCACATCGTGGCCGGCCTTGATAGCCTTGAGGCCACCCTCCACACCGCGCCACGACATCACCGTGGCATCGGGGGCAAGGCCTCCCTCGAGGATTTCGTCCCAGCCGATGATGCGGCGGCCCTTAGAGTTGACGAAACGCTCCATTCGGCAGATGAAATAGCTTTGCAGCTCCTCGACCGAGGCGAGCCCCTCCTGCTCCATTCGCAGCTTGCAGTGTGGGCAAGAGCGCCAGGCGGTCTTTGCCGCCTCGTCGCCGCCAATGTGAATGTAGGGCGAGGGGAACACGTCGACAACCTCAGAGAGCACACTCTCAAGGAGGCGGAAAGTAGCCTCCTTGCCGGCGCAGAAGTCGGACGAGCCAAGACCAGAGCCATCGCACGACACCTCGGGGTAGGCAGCCAGCACCTCCTCGCTGTGTCCCGGCATCTCAATCTCGGGCACCACGGTGATGTGTCGGTCGGCGGCATACTGCACCAATTCGCGCAGCTCCTGCTGCGAGTAGAATCCACCGTGAGCCTCGGGATTCTCGCGTGTGCAATAACGAGCGCCGCCATCGGCCCACTCCTGCCAGGTGCGGGCGGGCCGCCATGCCGCCAGCTCGGTGAGGCGCGGATAGCTCTTAATTTCCATGCGCCAGCCCGCGCCATCGGTGAGGTGGAGGTGCATCACATTCAGCTTGAGCAGCGCCATGGCATCGATTTGCTTCTTCAGGAACTCCACCGAGCGGAAGTGTCGCGACACATCGAAGTGAAGTCCGCGCCACGAGAAGCGCGGCTCATCGGCAATGGAGCAGCACACAATGGAGCGCACGCGCCCGCCGGCCGACATCTGCACGAGCGACTGCAAGGCATAGAAAGCGCCGGCCTCGCACTTAGCCGCAATCTTGATGCCCTTTCGGGCGACCACCAAGCGGTAGCCCTCGGGCGAGGCGATGCCGGCATCGGCATCAATCACCACATCGGCGCCGGCACGCTTAGACACCAGCGAGCAGCCGAGCGGGCACTGCTGCACGGCATGTGCGAGAGCCGGGAATGCGGCAAGATGCACGCGCAGCCCCCCGGCAGGGATATTGAAACAGCCCTTTGCCACGGCAATGTGGGCAGGCAAGGGAATCACATCGCGCGGAGAGCCATCGGCCCAGGCCACGGAGCAAGAGAGAGCCGCCAGCAAGAGGCAGCACAGAAAGCGGTAAACAGAAGTTTTCATGACGTTATTATTAAGATGATAGCATATTTCATGAGCAGAACTATTTAGAGTGAGAAGTAAGGTCGATTTTCAAGCCCTCATTGGCGAGGGTGACACTTGGGAACGACTTCAGGGCATCGTTGAGCAGCACGCGGTCGTCGACATACTGGCTTGAGAAATGACCGATAATTAGATTCTTGGCACCTGCGAGGGCTGCGATGTGAGCGGCATCGGCCGAGGTGCTGTGGCCGCGGGCCTTAGCCTTAGCGGCGAGCGAGCCATCGTAGGTAGCCTCGTGGTAAAGCCAATCGACACCCTGCACCGACTGCGCCACGCGGTCGTTTCGCATAGTGTCGGAGCAATAGGCATAGCTGAGCGAGGGGTCGGGCGGCGAGGTGAGGAGAGCATTAGGGATTACCGAGCCATCGGGCTTCACAAAGTCCTCTCCCTCGCGGAGGCGGTTGAGCCAGTAGCGCGGCACCTCGTGGAAGGCGGTCATCTCGGGCTTGATGTGCCGGAGCTTAGGCTTCTCCACAAACTTGAACCCCACAGCCGGCACGCGGTGGAAAAGAGGGAACGAGTGTACCTCGATGGCATTGTTCTCGAAGATAATGCCCTCCTTGCGCTCAATCACATTGAAAATCACATTGAAAGGCATGTCGCGGCAGAAGTAGTCGATGAGGCGCGAAAACTGGTCGGCACCGTCCTTGAAAATGTGCACGGTGAGGGTGCCGCCCTTTTCGAGCAGAGCCATAGTGGATATTAGTCCCGGGAGGCCGAAGACATGGTCGCCGTGAAGGTGGCTGATGAAGATGTGGTTGAGGCGAGAGAACTTGAGCTTCATGCGGCGCATCTGCAGCTGAGCGCCCTCGCCACAGTCAATCATATAAAGTTGGTCGCGAATGTCGAGCACCTGGCACGAGGGCATGTGCCGCATGGTGCAGGTGGCCGAGCCACAACCGAGGATATTCAATTCGAAATTTGCCATGGGAGCGTTTATCGTTTATTGTTTAGTGCGGGGGGATTTAGCTCACTTCGAGGGTGGAGATTTGCTGGAGAATTGTTACCGCCTCCTCCACCGACGGCACGCCCGAGAAGAGGATAGAGCGCTTGCCATTGTTCTCGCGGAACTTGCACCGCAGGGGGTTCCGCTGAATGTAGCTGATGATGCGGCCGAAAGCGGCCGACTGATAGTAGGCCTTGTTTTCCTCGCCCACGAAGTAGAGATACATCCGGCCCATTTTCAGCACTACCTTCTCCACGCCGAGGCTACGGGCGAGGCGGCGTAGGCTGACGATGCGAATAAGCTCCAGGGCCTCGTGAGGAATCTTGCCGAAGCGGTCCTCGAGCTCGCGACGGAACTCCATGACATCGGTTTCGCGCTCCATGTTGTCGAGCTGCTGGTAGAGGCTGATGCGCTCGCCCTCCTGCGGCACATAGGTGGGAGGCAGGAGGATTTCCATGTCGCTCTCGATGGTGCAGTCGGTGACATACTGCTCCTCGTTGGCATCGCTCTGCACCACGGCCTCATTGAAGGAGTCGGCAAACTCCTCGGTGCGAAGCTCGAGCACAGCCTCCTTGAGGATGCGCTGGTAGGTTTCGAAGCCCAGGTCGGCGATGAACCCACTTTGCTCGGCACCGAGGAGGTTTCCGGCGCCGCGAATGTCGAGGTCCTGCATTGCTATGTGAATGCCGCTTCCCAGCTCGGAGAAGCTCTCGATAGCCTGGAGCCTGCGGCGTGCCACGGGAGTGAGCGGCTTTCCGGGCGGGACGAGCAAGTAGCAGAAAGCCTTGCGCGAGCTGCGGCCCACGCGGCCGCGCAGCTGGTGCAGCTCGCTGAGGCCGAAGTTGTGGGCATTATTGATGATGATAGTGTTCACGTTAGGCATGTCGATACCGCTCTCGATGATAGTGGTTGCGAGGAGGATGTCGTAGTCGTGGTTGGCGAAGTCGATGATAGCCTTCTCGAGGTCCTCGGGCGGCATTTGTCCGTGTCCCACCACCACGCGGGCGTCGGGGACGAGGCGGGCAATCATGTCGCGGAGGTTGTAGAGCTGCTCAATGCGGTTGTTCACGAAGAACACCTGGCCATTGCGCGACATCTCGAAGTTGATTGCCTCGGCCACGATGTCGTCGTTGAGCGAATTGACCGAGGTGAGGATAGGGTAGCGGTTGGCGGGCGGCGTGGTGATGGCACTGAGGTCGCGGGCGCCCATGAGCGAGAACTGGAGGGTGCGCGGAATGGGCGTTGCCGACATGGTGAGCGTGTCGACGTTCACCTTCATCTGCTTGAGTCGCTCCTTCACCGACACTCCAAACTTCTGCTCCTCATCGACCACGAGCAGGCCCAGGTCGTGAAACTTAATGGACTTGCCAATGAGCTTGTGAGTGCCGATGATGATGTCGATTTTGCCGTCGGCGAGGTCGGCGACGATTTGCTTCACGTCCTTAGGGCGGCGGGCGCGGCTAAGGTAGTCGACACGCACCGGGAAATCGCGCAGACGCTCCTTGAAAGTGTTGAAGTGCTGATAGGCGAGCACTGTGGTGGGCACGAGCACGGCGGTCTGCTTGCCGTCGGTGGCGGCCTTGAATGCGGCGCGGATAGCCACCTCGGTCTTTCCGAAACCCACATCGCCGCAGATTAGGCGGTCCATGGGCTTTGCGCTCTCCATGTCGGCCTTCACGGCGGTAGTAGCCTTGAGCTGGTCGGGGGTGTCCTCGTAGATGAACGAAGCCTCCAGCTCCTGCTGCAAGTAGCCGTCGGGCGAGAAAGCGAAGCCCTTCTCCTCGCGGCGTGCGGCATAGAGCCTGATGAGGTCGCGTGCGATGTCCTTTAGCTTGCTCTTTGTGCGCTCCTTCATGCGGTTCCAGGCACCGCTTCCCAGCTTGTTGAGGCGCGGCTCCACGCCCTCCTTCCCGCGGTATTTGGCGAGTTTGTGCAAGGCGTGGATCGAGACGAAGAGGATGTCGTCGTTCTGGTAGATGAGCTTGATCATCTCCTGCATCTTTCCATTGACATCGGTGCGCAGCAATCCGCCGAATTTGCCCACACCGTGGTCCACGTGCACGATGTAGTCGCCCACCTCAATCTGGTTGAGCTCCTTGAGTGAGAAGGCGAGCTTGCCCGAGCGTGCGCGGTCGCTCTTGAGGCTGTACTTGTGGAAGCGGTCGAAGATTTGGTGGTCGGTGAATACGCACAGGCGCAGCTCATCGTCGACGAATCCCTCGTGAATTGTGCGGAGAATGGGGGTGAAGCAGATTTCGTCGTGGCGGTCGTCGAAGATCACGCGCAGGCGCTCGGTCTGCTTAGCGCTGTCGGAGAGGATAAAAATCTTGTAGCCCTTTGCGATGAAATCCTTGAAAGAGGAGGAGATGAGGTCGAAATTCTTGTGGTAGATACCCTGCGGGGAGCAGTGGAGCGAGAGGCGCGGGGCGGAGCCGGGATTGGCTGCCGGGCCCTCGTGGTAGTCGATGCGGCGCAGCTCGGCAAATCGGCGGGCGAAATCGGCGGCATCGACGATTTTCTTCATGGCGTCGCGGTCGCCCTCCTCGGCGATGATTGCGCTCTCGGAGAACGACTCGGCGGCGATGGCATTGATTCGCTCCAGGAGCCACTTGTGGTTGTGGCAAAGCAGCACCGCCTTGTCGCCGATGTAGTGGAGCAGCGAGGTGCCTGTGGCTGCCTCGCTGCTTGCGCCATTGATGATGGCAATGGAGTCGACATTCTCAACCGAGAGCTGCGTCTCGACATTGAAGGAGCGAATGCTCTCAATCTCGTCGCCGAAGTAGTCGATGCGGTAGGGCAGCTCGAAGGCAAAAGAGAACACATCGAGAATGGAGCCGCGGACGGCAAACTGCCCCGGCTCATACACATAGTCCACCTCCACGAAACCCAGCTCGCGGAGTCGGCTTGCCACCTCGGTGAGGTCGCTCGATGCGCCCCGCGAGAGGCACACAGTGGATTGCTCGATGACGCTGCGGGCTTGCACCTTCTCGGCAAGTGCCTCGGGGTAGGAGACTACGCAGTGCAGCCGGCGGTCGGAGTGCCAGCGGTTGAGCACCTCGGTGCGGAGGATTTCCTGCGGGGCATCGACCTGGCCATACTTGATGTCGCGCTTGTAGCCTGAGGGGAACATAAGCACGCAGTCCTCGCCCATAATCTGGCAGAGGTCGTGATAGGTGTAGCCGGCCTCGTCGAGGTCGTTGGCGATGATTAGGTAAGGCTCCTTGGCCTTGGGAAGCTGCGAGAACAGCACAGCCGCCGCCGAGCCGGCCAGGCCATCGACCAATGCCACGCGGTTACGGCGGTCGGAGAGCAGGCGAGCGAGAGCCTCCTTTCGGGCCTTCGACCCGATAATATCACATAAATCCTTAATTTCCATAACAAAACGATGCTGATGCCCCCCACTCACTCTTGCCTCTTACCTAATATCTTCGTCCACTCGTTGCCCTTCACAATCTTCTCCACGGCATCCACCGTCTCGTCGGTGGCGAGAGTGGCGATGGCGTTGCCACGCTGGAAGTAGTATCGGCGCAGGATTTCCTCGGCGAGAATATCGGCAATCTCCTTGCGGTGCTGGTCGAGGTCGTGCCCCAGGTCGTGCTTGAGGAGCTTCTCGAGGGCGGCAAACTGCTCGCTGGTGGAGTCGTTCATGTAGCCCTCGGCCTCGGCCACCTTGCGCAGGTTCTTCAGCCCCTCCTCACACACCTTGTCGTACTTAAACTTCGAGGGGTCGATGAAAGCCTTGAATTGCTCGAAGATGGAGTCGGTTACCACGAAGTCCTCGGCCGGGCCAATGCTTTTGTGCTCGGCGGCATACTTTGTGGCGAAGTCGAAAGCCCAGTTGTCGCTGATGATATTGTAGATAAGGCGGTTGATTTGCGCATATTCAATCTTCACGTCGGGGGTAATGCCGCCGCCGTCGCGCACCTCACGCCCTCCGGCGGTGTGGAACACGGTGGTGAGGCTGTCGGGGATACGCGCCACCGAGCCGTCGGGGTTGCGGTGTGAGTAGTCGATAGCCTGAATGAGTCGGCCGCTGGGGATGTAGTATTTAGAGATAGTCACCTTGAGCAAGTTCTCGTAGGGGAGGGTGCGAGTGGTCTGCACCAGGCCCTTTCCGAAAGAGCGGGCGCCCACAATCACGGCGCGGTCGAGGTCCTGTAGGGAGCCGGCCACAATCTCGGAGGCCGAGGCCGAGCCGCCGTCGATCATCACCGCGAGCGGGATTTTGGTGTCGATAGGCTCGTGCGTGGTCTTGTAGGTCTTCTCCTGCTGCTTCACGCGGCCGCGCGTCTGAAGCACCTGCGTGCCCTTAGGCACAAACATGCCCACAATCTGCACCGCGCTCTCCAGCAGTCCGCCGCCATTGCCGCGCAGGTCGAGGACAATAGCCTTCACGGCCGGATTGGCGCGCAGGGCCAGTACCGCCTCGCGGACGGCGTCGGCCGACTTCTGGTTGAAAGTGGTTAGGGCGATGTAGCCGATGCAGCCCCGAATCACGCCATAATAAGGCACCGGGTTGATGCTGATTTTCTCACGCACGATGTCGAAGCATAGGGAACCCTCGGAGTAGGGGCGCTCCACCACCACCTTGAGGCGGGTGCTGGGCTGCCCCTTGAGGCGCTCGCTCACCTTCTTGTTGCCCCAGCCGCTCACGCTGTCGGCATCGATCATCACAATCTTGTCGCCGGCGCGCAGGCCGGCTCGGGCTGCGGGGCTGCCCTCGTAGGGCTCGGAGATAAAGACCTCGCCATTTCGCTCCATGATAATCGAGCCAATACCGCCATACTCACCGGTGGAGATAGCCATGAAGTCGTCCTGCTGCTTGGCGGGGATAAACTCGGTGTAGGGGTCGATGTCGTTGAGCATGGCGTAGATAGCCGTTTCGATAGACTTCTGCGCGTCGATAGAGTCCACATAGAAAGTGTTCAGCTCCTTGTAGAGCGAGTTGAACACAGCCAGGTTGCGGGCAATAGCCATATCGGCAGTGGCGCTGTCGTTGCTGGCCTGCACACCGGGGGAATACACTGCGGCCAAGGTTGCAGCCGCCAGCAGGGCAAGATTCTTGCCAAAGAGCTTTATTTTCCTGTTCATTATAGTCGTTGTCTTGAAATCGACTGCTAAAATACTACATTCTCTTCACTTTTCGGGCCTATTTGGGTGAAAAATGCGTTAAAACTCAAAAAAAAGACAAGATTTTTCATTTTTCTATTGCATATTTCAAAAATACGCACTAATTTTGCAACGCATTTCCCGAGAGGAGGTGCACAACCGCTTCAGTAGCTCAGTTGGTTAGAGCACATGACTGTTAATCATGGGGTCGTTGG
>CAMGFF010000082.1 GCA_946055125.1 uncultured Prevotellaceae bacterium
GCTTCCACAAATGCCAGCTACAAAAACAGCCTCCCATGGCAGCCATGAGGCAATTTTTTCGTGCCGCGATGTGGCGCGTTTGCCCAAAAAAGTGTATTTTTGCAGAATAAAACACAAAAAAGCACTAATCGTGGAGAATAAAAAAGCTAACAATGCACCCGGCTTCTTCAAGAAGCACCCCATTATAACCCACCTGCTGGCAATGGGAGCAGCCACCGTGGTGATATGCACAGCAGCTATGATATGGCTCGACTTTTTCACCGAGCATGGCGAGAACCACCGCGTGCCCGACGTGCGCCGACAGCAGCTCACCACCGCCGTGCAGCAACTTGAGGCAGCCGGCTTCCGCTGCGAGATTGCCGACTCCACCTACAATGAGAACTTTCCTCTTGGCTCGGTAATAGAGCAAGAGCCCAAGGCCGGCTCCGAGGCCAAGTCGCAGCGCACGGTTTATCTCAGCCTCAACGCCTCAAGTCCGCGGCTGGTAGCCCTGCCCAACCTCAACGATATGTCGGTGCGCCAGGGCGAATCCACCCTCATGGGCCTGGGATTCCGCAATGTGACCATCACGCGCGTGTCGTCGCCCTACAAGGACCTTATCCTGAGCATATCGGCTAATGGCCGCACTATCACCTCGGGCACCAAGCTGCCACTATCGGCTCGCATCAACCTCACCGTGGGCGATGGCGAGGAGCCTCAGCCCGACGGCGGCGACTCTATCGAGATTGTGGAGTCGGACGTTTTTGACCTCGACTTCTAAACACCACACCGATTTCGAAACGAAACGCGACGAGCGCGTAGGCTTCCACTGCGTTTCATTCGAAAGGCACAACTCACACACCTTTCTATTATGGACTCTATCGAAAACGACGCTTTAGAAAACGAAGACCTCTATCAACCCGACTATATCGACGGCGACCGCGAGCTGTGGGAGCACCATCACTTTGTGGCCGACAAGGGCCAGGCACTGCTGCGCATCGACAAGTATCTCGTGACCCGCATTTTCGGCACCTCGCGCAACCGCATTCAGCAAGCCGCCGAGGCCGACTGCATCATCGTGAACGGCCGCCCGGTGAAATCGAACTACCGCGTGAAGCCCCTCGACGATATTCGCGTGGTGATGGACCGCCCCCGATATGAGAACGAAATCATCGCTGAGGACATTCCTCTCGACATCATCTATGAGGACGACGACCTCCTTGTGGTAAACAAGCCCGCCGGACTGGTGGTGCACCCCGGGCACGGCAACTACTCGGGCACTCTGGTCAACGCACTCGCCTACCACTTCAAGGACAACCCCGACTACGACGTGAACGACCCGCGCATGGGCCTTGTGCACCGCATCGACAAGGACACATCGGGCCTTCTCGTAATCGCCAAAACGCCTGATGCCAAGACCGCACTGGGCAAGCAATTCTTCAATAAAACCACTAAGCGACAATATGTTGCGCTCGTGTGGGGCGAGATGGAAGCCCCCGATGGAACCATTGTGGGCAACATAGCCCGAAACCCAAAGGACCGCCTGCAGATGGCCGTATTCCCCGAGGACAGCGGCATAGGCAAGCACGCCGTGACCCACTGGCACACCATCGAGAACCTGCGCCATGTGGCCCTGGTGCAATGCCAGCTCGAAACGGGGCGCACCCACCAGATACGCGTGCACATGAAGCACACCGGCCACCCGCTCTTCAACGATGAGCGATATGGCGGCAACATTGTGCTGCGCGGCGTGAACTCGGGCAAATACATGCAATTCATTCGCAACTGCTTCGCCACCTGCCCACGCCAGGCGCTCCACGCCAAGACGCTGGGCTTCGTGCACCCCCGCACCCGGCAGCAAATGGACTTCGACAGCCCCATTCCCGATGATATGCAGCAGCTTATCGCCAAGTGGGAAGCCTATGTGGCAGCAAGCCCCGGCACTCAGGAATAAATATTTTTTGCAAAATTCTTTCTTATTCCAAGTTTTTTCCTTAACTTTGGAGAAAGTATGTATAGCTAATACACGTTTTATGGATAGTAATGAAATAAAAGTTCCGGCAGAATTTTCAGATATATGCCCATTCAGCGACGAAGTGTTTCACAGCGAAATGGAGAAATTAGTGGTTGAACCCGGCTTCAAGCACGCAGTGACCTATGCCATGCCCAAAATCGACTACGACCAGTTCTGCCAACAGCTCCTTAAAATCACCAACAAGCGCGATTTCCAAGTGGGAATCATGCACCCCTTCCTTGAGATGCTCGAGCGCAACACCACCGCCGGAGTGACATGCAGCGGCATTGAGAGCATCGACGATGCAGTGCCTAATGTGTTTATCACCAACCACCGCGACATAGTGCTCGATGCCTCCTTCCTCAATATCAACCTGCTGCGCAGTGGCAAGCCCACCACCGAAGTGGCTATTGGCAACAACCTGCTTATCTTCGACTGGATTTCCTCGCTCGTGAGGCTCAACCGCAGCTTCATCGTGAAGCGCGACATGAGCAAGCGGCAGACCTTTGAGGCAGCGCAGCAGCTCTCGGGCTACATCCACTTTGCCCTCACCAAGAAGAAGCAGTCGATATGGATTGCCCAGCGCGAGGGCCGATGCAAGGACAGCAACGACCGCACCCAGGAGAGCCTCATCAAGATGCTTGCCCTTGGCGGCGGCCGCAACGTGGTGGAGAGCCTCAAGGAGATTCACCTCATGCCCGTGTCGATCAGCTATGAGTTTGACCCCAACGACTACCTCAAGGCCAAGGAGTTCCTCATGAAGAGCAAGGACCCCGGCTTCAAGAAGTCGCAGCGCGACGACCTCTTCAGCATGGAAACCGGACTGCTGCAATACAAGGGCCGCGTGCACTTCACCTTCACCGGCTGCATCAACGACGAGCTCGACCGCATTCCGGCCGACACCGACAAGAACGAGCTTGTGCGCCACATTTGTCACATCATCGACCGCGCTATTCACCTCAACTACCGCTTCTATCCCTGCAACTATATCTCATTCGACACAATGGAGGGTGGCGACCGCTTTGCCGACCACTACACCGCCGAGGAGAAAGCAGAGTTCCTGAACTATGTGGAGGGGCAGCTCGCCAAGGTGGATATTCCCGTGGAGCCGGCCGATGTGGAATACATGCGCCGCATGATTCTCACCATGTACTCCAATCCGCTTCGCAACCACCTTGCGGCTCTCGACGAGGTAAAGTGATTGAGTCCCTTTATTTGAGATATTCTCATTAACCATTGCTCTCCCATGCGACTGCAATTAATTCCCCTTATAGTGGCGATAATCGTGAATGTGGGCGTCGATGCCCTGATTCTCGCCATGCTCCGCAAGGCTGTGAGTCCCAAGTGGCTGCGTAGCTCCCACCTGGTGCTTTCGGCTTTGCTGCTTTTGCTCATTATCGTGGCAATAGCCCTGCCGCGCCGCTCCATAGGCAACGATGGGCTGTGTGGCATCATGTGGATGCTCTTCGGCTACTTCTCGTGCTACATTCCCAAGTATCTCGCCCTCATAGCGCATGGCTTGATGTGGGCAGTGGGCAAGGCACGGCGCAAGGCGGTGAAAGGCAGGGGCATAGTGGCAGGGGCAGTGGCCGCCATAGCTTTCGCAGCCCTGTGGTGGGGTGCTCTGTTCACCCGCAACGACGTGGAGGTGAGGCGCGTTGAGCTGGAGTTTGCCAACCTCCCGGTGCAGTTCGACGGCTACACCATAGCACAGTTCTCCGACTTCCACCTTGGCTCCTATGGCTCCGACACCACCTATGTGGCCACCGTGGTCGACACCATCAACAACCTCAAGCCTCAGCTCATTGCTTTCACAGGCGACCTTGTGAACCGCCGCACCGAGGAGGCTGAACCATTTGTGGCCACGCTGGGCCGCCTCAATGCCCCCGACGGCGTACTCTCAATCCTCGGCAACCACGACTATGGCGACTACATGCACTGGGAGTCTCCCGAAGAGCGCGAGGCCAACAACGCCAGTCTCTGCGCCCTGCAACACGAGATGGGCTGGACGCTTCTCAACAATGCCGACACCATAATCAGCCGCGACGAGAACCACATCTGCGTGATAGGCGTGGAGAACTGGGGCGAACCGCCTTTTCCCAAGTATGGCCGCCTCACTGAGGCTCACCACGCACTCAACGACAGCGACTTCAAGCTGCTGCTCTCGCACAACCCACGACACTGGCGCGGTGAGGTGATACCCAAATCGAACATCGACCTCATGCTCGCCGGGCACACCCATGCCATGCAAATGGAGCTGCGGCTCGCGGGGATGCGCCTCTCGCCCTCGGCCTGGCGCTACGATGAGTGGGGTGGAATATATGAGGAGGGCGAGCAGAAGCTCTATGTGAACATTGGCCTCGGCGAGGTGGCTATTCCCATGCGCCTCGGCGCCACGCCCGAAGTCACACTCATCACCCTTAGGCGCAAGAAATAAAAAAACACACGCTTTTGTTTTGTAGAAATAAAATTGGAAAAAATCATTGAAATATTAGCAACAGAGCTTAATATCCCGAAAGCTCAGGTTGCAAATGTGTGCGCCCTGCTCGATGATGGCGCTACGATTCCCTTTATCAGCCGCTACCGCAAGGAAGCCACCGGCGGCCTCGACGAGGTGGCAATTCAGTCGATTTGCACACGCCGCGAAGCCCTGCTTGAGATTGAGAAGCGCAAGTGCACCATCCTCACGACCATCGAGGAGGCCGGCAAGCTCACGCCTGAGCTCAGGCAGAAAATCCTTGGCTGCTACTCGGCCACCGAGCTCGAGGACATCTACCTGCCCTATAAGCCCAAGCGCCGCACCCGTGCCGAGATTGCCCGTGGCAAGGGGCTGGAGCCTCTCGCACGCATAATCATGGCCCAGCATGGCGACGACATTGAGCGCACAGCCCGCCGCTTCGTGGGCGACAAAGTGACCGACAGCGACGAAGCCATTAATGGAGCGCTCGACATCATTGCCGAGTGGGTCTCGGAGAATGAGGCAGTGCGCGGCACCGTGCGCGGCTCATTCCGCCGCACTGCCGCACTCACCTGCAAGGTGGTGAAAGGCAAGGAGGAAGAGGGCGAGAAATACCGGAACTACTTCGACTGCACCGAACCGCTGCGCCGCTGCTCCTCCCACCGCCTCCTGGCCATGCGCCGAGGCGAGAAAGAAGGATTCCTGAAAGTGGCAATAGCCACCGACGACGACCAGGCCCAGGCCTCGGTGCAGCGCATTGTGGTGCGTGGCAACGGCGAGGCCTCGGCACTCGTGGGCAAGGCAGCCACCGACAGCTACAAGCGCCTTATTCGCCCCTCGATTGAGACCGAATTTGCCGCCTCCTCCAAGGAACGTGCCGACGATGAGGCCATCGACATGTTTGCCGAGAACCTGCGCCAGCTGCTCTTCGCCCCTCCCTTGGGGCACAAGCGCGTGCTTGCCGTGGATCCCGGCTACCGCACCGGCTGCAAGGTGGTGTGCCTCGACGAGCAGGGCAACCTGCTGCACCACGACGTGATCTACCCCACCCCGCCACGCAACGACCTCACCGGGGCCTCACGCAAGGTTGCCAACCTGGTGGAGGTGTACAAAATTGACGCCATAGCCTTAGGCAATGGCACAGCGAGCCGCGAAACCGAGAAATTCCTCACCTCGCTGCGCTATGGGCGCGACATAAAGGTCTATGTGGTGAGCGAGAGCGGCGCATCGGTCTACTCGGCATCGAAGATTGCCCGCGACGAGTTTCCCGACAAGGACGTGACCGTGCGCGGAGCCGTGTCGATTGGCCGCCGACTTATCGACCCGCTTGCCGAACTGGTGAAAATCGACCCCAAGTCGATTGGCGTGGGACAGTATCAGCACGATGTGGACCAGACAAAGCTCAAGCGGGCACTCGACTTCACCGTGGAGAGCTGCGTGAACAGCGTGGGCGTGAACGTGAACACCGCATCGCGCGAGCTGCTCACCTATGTGGCAGGCCTCGGGCCGCAGCTCGCCAAGAACATTGTGGAATATCGAGCCGCCAATGGCGACTTCCACTCGCGCCGCGACATAATGAAGGTGCCGCGCATGGGAGCCAAGGCCTACCAGCAGTGCGCCGGCTTCCTGCGAATCCCCGAGAGTGATAACCCTCTCGACAACTCGGCCGTGCACCCCGAGCGATATGCCCTGGTGGAGCGCATGGCACGCGACTGTGGCTGCACCGTGGCACAGCTCATCGCCAGCCCCGAGCAGCGCAAGAAAATCAACATCAACCGCTATGTATCAGCCGAGGTGGGACTTCCCACCCTCACCGACATCATGCAAGAGCTCGAAAAGCCCGGCCGCGACCCACGCAAGGGAATAGGCACCATGGCCTTCGACGACAATATCACCGACATCTCCCAGCTACACACGGGCATGGAACTGAATGGCATCGTCACCAATCTCACCCAATTTGGAGCATTCGTAGATATTGGCGTGCACGAGAACGGACTGGTGCACATCTCGGAAATGAGCGACCACTACATCGCCTCGCCCACCGAGGTGGTGAAAGTGCACCAGCATGTGCGCGTGGCGGTGAAGGACATCGACACTGAGCGACGACGTATTTCACTAACAATGAAAGGAATAAAGCAATGAACGCTCTCACACTAAGCATTGGCAGCAACAGCCGCGACCGCGAGTGGCAAATGAAGCACGGAATTGAGTGGCTCAGGCACACGCTGAGCAACACCCACGTCTCGTCGGTCTACAACACACTGGCAGTGAACGGCCGCGACGCCGACTACCTCAACGCCGTGATTTCGGCATCAACAAAACTCAGCCTCGACGACGCGGTGGCCCTCATGAAGCAATATGAGGGCGTGTGCGGACGCACCCCAGCAAGCAAGCTCCAGGGCGTGATTCCCATCGACATCGACATCGTGCTGTGGAACGGCGAGGTGATACGCCCGGCCGACTTCGCGCAGCAATACTTCCAGCGCGGCTGGCAAGAGCTGAAGACGGTGAACATATAACCGAAAAATTTTTTTTGACAATCCCCAAACAACCCTACAATGGCCGACCTATTCAAGCAGCGCATCGATGAGCTCCGCGCCGAGCTCAACCGCCACAACCATAACTACTACGTACTCAATGCCCCCACGATAAGCGACAAGGAGTTTGACGATATGCTCCGCGAGCTGCAGGAGCTTGAGGCCTCCTATCCGCAATATTTCGACCCCCTCTCTCCCACACAGCGCGTGGGAAGCGACATCAACAAAGCTTTCACCCAGGTGGCACACGAGCGCCCCATGATGTCGCTCGCCAATTCCTACTCGATTGAGGAGGTGGAGGATTTCCTGCGCCGAGCCAAGAGCGGAGTGGGCGGTGAGGAGTGCCAGATTGTGGGCGAGATGAAATTCGACGGCACCTCAATTTCGCTCACCTACGAGAAAGGGCGCCTGGTGCGTGCCGTGACTCGCGGCGACGGTGTGCGCGGCGACGACGTGACGGCCAATGTGATGACCATAAAGAGCATTCCGCTGCAGCTGCAAGGCACGGGCTATCCCGAGCGCTTTGAGGTGCGCGGCGAAATCCTCATGCCGTGGAGCACCTTTGAGGAGCTAAACCGCGAGCGTGCCTACAATGAGGAGCCGCTCTTTGCCAACCCCCGCAATGCCGCAGCCGGCACCCTGAAGCTCCAGAACTCGGCCGAGGTGGCCCGACGCGGCCTCGATGCCTATATCTACTACCTGCTTGGCGACAACCTGCCTCACGACAACCACTACGACAACATGCTCGCCGTGCGCGAGTGGGGCTTCAAGGTGAGCGATGCCATGACGATTCTGCCCTCAATCGATGCCGTAGGTGAGTTTATCGCCCACTGGGACGTGGAGCGGAAGAAGCTCCCCGTGGCCACCGACGGGCTTGTGTTCAAAATCAACTCCCTGCGCCAGCAGCTCAACTTGGGCAGCACGGCCAAGTCGCCACGCTGGGCCATCGCCTATAAGTTCCAGGCCGAGCGAGCCTGCACGAAGCTCAGGTTTGTGTCGTACGAGGTGGGCCGCACGGGCGTTATCACCCCGGTTGCCAATCTTGAGCCGGTGCTGCTCTCGGGCACCATAGTGAAGCGTGCCTCGCTGCACAATGAGGACATTATACGCTCGCTCGACATTCACGACGATGACATGCTCTATGTGGAGAAGGGCGGCGAGATTATTCCCAAGATTGTGGGTGTCGACCTCGACAGCCGCAAGCCCGGCAGCCAGCCGGTGGAATTTGTGAGAACGTGCCCGGTGTGCGGCTCAACGCTGCGCCGCATGGAGGGTGAGGCAGCCTGGGTGTGCACCAACAGCAACGGCTGCGCCCCGCAAATCACCGGAAAGATTGAGCACTTC
>CAMGFF010000083.1 GCA_946055125.1 uncultured Prevotellaceae bacterium
TGTCAACTATTCTCATATGTTATCAAGTAGAAAGTTTTTGAAAATATTTCTACCTGCTGATGCGAAAGTACAACTTTTCCCTTATACAAACAAGTATTTATGAAAAAAATAGACATGGCAACTATTTTTTTTGCCAAAAAATGTAACAAAAAAGCACCGGTTTGAGGTGGGGTTTTTCAAATCGGTGCTTTGTGTGGGGGCTTAGATGCCATAGGAGAGGATGGTGTAGAAGCGGCCGGCCGAGTAGTCATATTCCAGCGAAACATAGCCGCGAGCGTCGCCGCCATACCACACCGTCTCGCGGTGCGAGCCGCTCCAGTTGGCCGATACGGGAGAGCCGTAGGTGGCACAGAGGGTGCTGTAGAGGCGGTCGTAGCGGACGGTGGAGCTAAAGGCTGTGGAGTAGCAGAACTGCGAGCCGGCGAGGCGGCCGTAGCTGTCGTAGTAGACGGTGGCGTCGGGCCAGGTGTAGCCCAGCTCGGGCACGTTGCGCAGATACACCGTGTTGTCGCAGTAGCCGTCGATTTCATACCCTTTGTGGTAGAAGTAGTCGAGCGAGGTATGATAGAGCGTGCCGAATGTTATGCCCAGAATAGTGCGTATAACCGGGGCGGTAGGGCAGGGGCGGTAGCCGTGCGGAACCACGGGGCGCGGAATGGGGTGTGCCATGGGGCGGTAGGCGCGGTGTGGGGGCGGCACCGGGGTGCTCCAGTTACGGCCGTGGCGCGGTGTGGGAGCGGGAGCCGGGTGCGAGGGCGGCCTGTAGCCCGGCTTCTTGTTGTCACCGGGCTTCCCGGGCTTCTTGTTGTCACCGGGCTTCCCGGGCTTCTTGTTGTCACTGTGGTTATTGTTGTTGCGGTCGTTTCGGCTCGAGGAGCTGCTCTTGGTGGGAGCAGGGCGGGAAACTTGGGCTTCGGCGCAGGGCGATAGAATCATTCCCAGGGCAATCGAAGAAGCTACCAGCAGGTTGCGTAAAGTTGCGTTCATGTTGATACAGTTTTTTGTGGTTAATAATCAAGTTCCTTTTACTGATTGATACTAAAAACGCCCAAAAGTTTAATCATTTAATTAAAATTCACAAAATATTTAACACTTTGTGCGGCTATTGGCATTCAGGGCAGTGAAGTTGATAATTGTAGCATAGTCACATAGCCAATGAAGCCATTTCGAAGATGTGTGGTTCTAATTAACGATTATTAACGGTTGTGTTTTGCTGTAAAGAGCGGTTTTGCCTAATTTTGCAAAAAATAATTGTGTGAATGCTAAAATTATGCAAATTAGCGATGAGAGAGTTTGCAAAGAAGCACCAAATAATTAGAGTTTACATTCATAAATAAATATAAAGAGCTGTAACTTATATGAAACATTTATTAGCATTAATTAGTTTGGCTTTTGTATCCACAGTGCTTGCAGAGAATGTTGCCGAGGATGGAGTCGGCACAATCTATGTGCGACAGAAGGATCCGGTGTCGGAACTTTATGGATATGTGAATCTCGACAAGGAGCCCATTGTGCCCTTGCTCTACGACTGGATTGGGTCGTTTGAGGAAGGACTTGCTCCCATTTACACCCATGGAAAGTGGGGCTTCGTGAACCGCGAGGGCGTGGAAGTGGTGACTTGCCGCTACGACCAGGTGCACTACTTCAGCGATGGGTTGGCCCTGGTGTCGTACAACAACAAGATGGGTTTTATCGATGAGAATGGCAATGAGGTGATACCTCTCATCTACAACTATACCTCGGAGGCATTTGGCGCAAAGAACCAGAACGAGCCCATGAGCTACTACTCGAGCAAGGGAACGGCCATGTGCACACGCGACCGCTTCGGCGTGGAGATGCTCACCGACCCCTCGCCAATGTGGGAGGTGGGGCACAGCCTTGTGGCATGGCAATTCCGCGAGGGACTGTGCCGCATGAAGAAGAATGGCCGCTTTGGCTTCATCAACAAGGAAGGACAGGCCGTGGTCGACTTCAAATATAAGGACGCCGGCAACTTCAGCGACGGCGTGGCGCCGGTGCGCCAGGGCAACAAGTGGGGCTACGTCGATGCCGAGGGAAATGAGGTGATCCCATTCGTGTTTGACGATGCGTGGGACTTCACCGAGGGACTTGCCGTGGTGCGCAAGGGCAACCGCTATGGCTATATCAACAAGAAAGGTGAGGTGAAAATCGCTATAGCCTACGAGGACGCGCGCTCCTTCAGCGACGGCATGGCAAAAATCAGCAAAAACGGCAAGTGGGGCTATATCAACTCCAAAGGACAGGGTATTATAGCTCCGCAATATACCTATGCCACCCAGTTCTCGCAAGGCATTGCCGAGGTGCAGGAGGTCGATGGCACGCAGTCGAAATACTACTACATCAACAAGAAAGGCTCCCGATTTGAGGATGCCATTAAGCCCACCGTCCTTCCCGACCACTTCATAACCCGCCGCGGCGGAAAGCTCGGCATGGTGAACCGCAAGGGTGACGTGATGGTGCCTTTTGAATACACCTCGTTCGACGATGCTTATATCGCAGCCTGCGAGGCTATGGTGGATCGCCAGCTTGCTGCCCTCAAGAAGGAAAAAGAGGGCGCAGTGAAGCCTTCCAACCAGCCTCAGAATGCGGCAACAGCGCAGGCTCCCGTGGCCGATGCCCCGGTGGCCGAAAAGATTGTGAGCGACGTGGACGTGAATATCCCCAAGGGCGACATAGTTAACTCCAAAACCTTTGTGGTGATTATCGCCAATGAGAACTACGGCAATGGCATTGCTCCCGTGGAATTTGCAATCAACGATGGCGAGACCTTCAGCAAATATTGCGTCAACACCCTGGGTGTTCCCGAGAAGAACATTCGCTTCGCAAAGGACGCTACGCTCAACAACATTCGCGCCGAGCTGCGCCGCCTCAAGAACATTGCCCTCGCCCACAAAGACGAGGCTAAGGTGATATTCTTCTATGCCGGCCACGGAATGCCCGATGAGCACGACTTCAGCGCCTTCCTGCTGCCCGTGGATGGTATTGCCAACGACCCCGAGAGCGCATATAGCATCGACCGCCTCTATGAGGTGCTGGGAATGCTGCCGGTGTCGAGCGTGACGGTGTTTATGGACGCTTGCTTCAGTGGCTCGAAGCGTGGCGACGGAATGCTCGCCAATGCACGCGGCACGGTGATAAAGCCGCGTGAGTCGGAGCCTACGGGCAAGGTGATGGTGTTCTCGGCATCGCATGGAGATGAAACTGCGCAGCCCTACCGCGAGAAAGGGCATGGCATGTTCACCTATTTCTTGCTCAAGAAGCTGCAGGAAACCCAGGGCAATGTGACCATGAGCGAGCTCTCCAACTATGTGATCGACAATGTGCGCAAGGAAACTTCGGTGGAAGGCAAGCTGCAGACCCCGTGCATCACTCCCTCGGTGGAGATTGAGGCCGAGTGGGAGTCGTGGCGACTGAAATAATGCCCCTCGGCACATTAAATGCAAAATAAACACACACAAAAAACCTACTAAATTTACACGCGAAATGAAAAAAATCTTTTTATGCGCATTTGCACTTGGCTGCTTTGCCGTGGCCGGCGCGCAAGACTTCCGCTTCGACGATGAGCAATCGACCGATACCACTACCACAGTAACCCCATCGAGCCAGCGACCCGAGAACACCTACTCTGAGCTCGACTCGCACCAGCAGGCCGTGAACGTGCTCCAAACCCAGATTGACGAGCGAAACCGCAAGGACAAGCTCCGCAGCGTGTGGGAGAAGCGCAGCACATTCTTCAACATAGGTTATGTGAACGAAACTCTCACCAACAAGGATATGGGGGCACTCTGGAGCGAGATGAAGTCGAAATATGGTGTTTCCATCTCAATAGGCCACACCTACTACATTCCCCGGAAGCCTATCTTGGGCATGATTCGTTTTGGTATCGACTGCACCTGGTTCGACTTGAACTATGGCTACTTCGACAACAAAGAGGAGGCCAACCAGCAGGGTTATGGAATGAAGGGGCAAATTACAGAATATATAAATTATTCGGGCGAGAAAATCGACCTCACCACAGCATTCCCCGGTGAGAAATTGTATGAGCCGATGCGCTTTGGCCACCACATCTCGGCAGGTATTGGCGTGGGTCCCTCGGTCACAGTCAATCCCGTGGGCGACTTGAAGATTTCGGGCTATTTCCATGTTGTGCCCACCTACAACTGCATGCTTGTCAAGACTGATAAACTTGAAGTTTGGCAAAGCTATGATGATCAAAATAAATATAACAAGGGAAGCTACCGTAACACCGAGATTCTTCACGGCTTCACGCTGATGACCAAGTTTGGCGCTTCTATAGCCTTTAAGGCCATATCATTAGGTGTAGAGTCGCGCTCAGGCTCAGGCAAGATGCGCTATGAGGAGACCGACGATATTGTGGCCGGAGTAGATAAGGGAGAGGCCATTAAACAAAAATTCAAGGTTTCTACCACTCGTTTCTACATAGGCTTCCGCTTCTAATCAACGACATGGCATTACAAAAGCGAGCGATTGCCCCATGGTTGGGATAATCGCTCGCTTTTTGTGTATCATTGCCCCAAGGCTATGGGTGGAAAATCTTTGCCACGCGGGCCACGGCGGCCACAAAGGCATCGACCTCGGCGAGGGTGTTATACACGCCGAATGAGGCACGCACGGTGCCCTCAATGCCCAGGGTGGTCATGAGCGGCTGTGCGCAGTGGTGGCCGGTGCGCACGGCGATGCCGAGCTTGTCGAGGAGCATGCCCATGTCGTAGTGGTGAATGTCGTCGACGAGAAACGAGATCACGCCGCTCTTCTCGCGGGCGGTGCCGAAGATGCGCATGCCGGGAATCTTCATGAGCCCCTCGGTGGCGGCGGTGAGCAACTCGTGCTCGTGGGCGGCGATGCTGTCGAGGCCAAGAGCCTCCACATAGTCGATTGCCGTGCCGAAGGCGGCAATATCCACATAGTCGGGCGTTCCGGCCTCAAACTTGAAAGGCAGCTCGGCATAGGTGGTGCCCTCCCACGACACATGGCCAATCATCTCGCCACCGCCCTGGTAGGGATTCATGCGCTCAAGCAGCTCCTTCTTTCCATAGAGCACGCCCACGCCCGTGGGGCCATACATCTTGTGCGAGGAGAGCACATAGAAGTCGGCATCGAGGTCGCGCACATCGACCTTGAGGTGCGGCGCTGCCTGAGCGCCGTCGATGAGCACCGGCAAGCCATGGCGGTGGGCAATGGCAATCATCTGCTTCACGGGGTTGATAGTGCCCAGCACATTCGATACGTGGCTGAGAGCCACAAATCGCGTGTTGCCGGTGATGAGGCTCTCGAAGTCCTCCACCTGCACCTCGCCGCGGCTGTTGATAGGCACCACTCGCAGCTTGATGCGCTTGCTTCGCTGAATGAGCTGCCAAGGCACGATGTTGGCGTGATGCTCCATAGCCGTGACCACAATCTCATCGCCGTGGCACAGGGAGTCGGCAAGCGACGAAGCCACCAGGTTGATAGCCTCGGTGGTTCCGCGGGTGAACACAATCTCCTGCGTGGAGGCCGCATTCACGAAGCGGCGAGCCTTCTCGCGGGCCAGCTCCACGCGGTCGGTGGCCTCCTGCGAGAGAGTGTGCACGCCGCGGTGCACATTAGCCTTGTGGTTGTAGTACATATCCACGATGCTGTCGACCACGCAGCGGGGAGTCTGCGATGTGGCGGCAGTGTCGAGATAGACAAGCGGCTTGCCCTCAATTGTGCGAGAGAGGATTGGAAAATCCTCGCGTATTTTATTTATATCCAAGCTCATGATAGTGATTTTGTTGATATAACAGCCACCCCTCTCTTTCCCATAACCCCTAACCTTTTACCTCTTCCCTTTAATACATGCCGCGCACTCGCCGCAATCGGCCATTGCGCCGGCAAAGCGCTTCTCCACCAGGTGCTGGAGGCGGTCCTTGAGAGCGTCGATGCGCACGCCGCCGATCACGTCGCTCATGAAAGCCTGCATGAGCAGTGTGCGGGCGTCGTGCTCGGGTATTCCGCGGGTGCGCATGTAGAAGAGAGCGTCCTGGTCGAGCTGCCCCACGGTGGCTCCGTGGCTGCACTTCACATCGTCGGTGTAGATTTCGAGCTGAGGCTTGGTGAACATCTTGGCCTCGGAAGAGGCGCACACATTGCGGTTGCTCTGGTAGGCCTCCACGCGCGGAGCGTTGCTTGCCACGAGGATTTTTCCGGCGAAAGCACCGGTGGCGCGGTCGTCGAGCACATACTTGAATAGCTCATTACTGTGGCAGTAGCCCACGTTGTGGCCAATGAAGGTGTGATTGTCGACGTGCTGAGTGCCGCTCGCAATTGCCATGCCCAGGAGGTGAGTCTCGGCGTGCTCGCCATCGACCTCGATGTGGTAGCGGTTGCGTGTAGAGCCATTGGAGAGAGTGATTCCATCGACGAGCAGATTGGAGCCTGCGGCCTGGCGCACCCACATCGACGAGGCGCGGCGCGAGGTGGTGGCTGTGGCTTCGAGGTCGTAGAAATCGAAGGTGGCGCCCTCGCCGAGGCTTATTTCGATCACCTGGTTGCTGAGGCACTGCACCTCGCGGCTCTGAGTGTGGTCGCACACCAGCATACGCGCCTGGGCACCCTCCTCGAGCACCACAAGAATGCGGCGCACAGCCATCACGGGCTGAGCCACATTCATGATGTTCACGAGCTGCAGGGTGCGCTCAAGAGCCACATTCCGGGGCACATACACGAAGATTCCGTCTTGTGCCAGGAGGGTGTTGAGAGCCACCTGAGCGTTGCCCAAGGGCGCAATCTTGGCATAGTGGCGTGCCACCAGCTCGGGGTAGTCGATAGCAGCCTTGCAGAGCGACGACACAATCACGCCATCGCTGCGCGAGGCAAGCGACTCGGCCTCGTGGTGGTAGATGTCGTTGAAGAAGTAGTAGGGCGAAGTGCTCATGTTAGGCACATCGCAACGGAAAGCCTCGGCAGGGTCGGCAGTGAGGTTCACGCGGTTAATGTTCACGCCATAGTCGGGGGCAAACATCTCGTTGAGGTCGGTGGCCTCTAAGTCCTCATCGCCCTTGCGGGGCATTCGTGCATTTTCGAGAGCCCTGAGCGCGGCAGGTCGCAAGGCATTGAGCACCGGGGCCGAGTGGGCATCGATGGCCGCGCTGTGGGCGAGGAAAATGTTGGTATATTGCTTTATGGAAGACATTTCTAATAGTTAGGAGTTTTTATCAGTTAGGAGTTTGTAGTTAGGAGTTTGTAGTTAGGAGTTGTCACTAATAAATCATCACTAAAAAACTCCTAACTACTCACTCCTCACTAAATATTAGTCCCACTCGCGCTTAATCCAGTCGTAGCCCTTCTCCTCGAGCTCAAGGGCGAGCTCTGGACCGCCGGTTTTCACGATTCGGCCCTTGTAGAGCACATGCACGAAGTCGGGCTTGATGTAGTCGAGCAGACGCTGGTAGTGAGTGATTACGATAGTTGCGTTGTTGTCGGTCTTAAGCTTGTTGACACCGCCGGCCACGATGCGGAGGGCGTCGATGTCGAGGCCGCTGTCGGTTTCATCGAGGATAGAAAGGCGCGGCTCAAGCATAGCCATCTGGAAAATCTCGTTGCGCTTCTTCTCGCCGCCCGAGAAGCCCTCGTTGACCGAGCGCGAAGCCAGCTTGTTGTCGAGCTCCACAATGGCGCGTTTCTCGCGCATGAGTTTTAGAAACTCGCTCGCGCTGAGAGGCTCCTGACCAAGATACTTGCGCTTGGCATTAAGAGCTGCACGCATGAAGTTCACCATGCTCACGCCGGGGATTTCCACCGGGTACTGGAAACTGAGGAACAGGCCCTCGTGGGAGCGGTTCTCCGGAGGGAGGGATAGGAGGTCCTTGCCATAGAACTCCACGCTGCCGCCGGTCACGGTGAAGGCGGGGTTTCCGGTGAGCACCGAGGAGAGAGTACTTTTGCCCGAGCCATTGGGCCCCATGATGGCGTGCACCTCACCGGGGCGCACCGTGAGGTTCACCCCCTTTAATATCTCTTTGCCTTCGATTGAGGCATGTAAATCTTTGATTACAAGCATATCGTTATATATGAGTGTGTGAATTATTGACTTGGTGGGAGATTAGCCGATGCTGCCTTCGAGGGAGAGGGACAGGAGCTTCTGGGCCTCGACGGCAAACTCCATGGGAAGCTTTGCCATCACTTCCTTGGCGTAGCCGTTGACGATGAGGCCAATGGCATCCTCGGTG